>NZ_FZMS01000111.1 GCF_900198365.1 Helicobacter bilis
AGCCCGTTGTGTTCCTTTTGTGTGATGAAATAGCGTTATAATATGTTGCCCCTGTTGCCCTGTTTGTCTGCCTTGTCGCATAAAATTTTGATATTTTCATTTTGCCCCCCCCCTTATGCTTTCTTTTTTTAGCTTAATTTCGCCTTTTATGATTGCTTGTAGTAGCTCCATGTTATCATAATCAACCGCTATTTCTAAGGCGTCCGCTAATGTAGAATCTGATTCACAATTAAAAAAAACTTGCCATGCTGTCATAATAAGGGTCTAAAAGCTCATTTAAGTCTATATTATAGCTGAGTCTATCTAGTAATGCCTTGTGCCTTTTCTAAAGTGTGATTAATGGCTAGGTAGCAAATATCTACTTTTTCATAATCTGTAAAAATTTCACTTTCTAGGCTTTCATGGAATAAATCCGCTAATTTGTCGGCGGTCTCGCTCTCGTGGTAGATTCCGCTTAATATCTCTAATGCCTTGTAAATGTCGCCATATCCAAAGGGGCAAATTTTTGTTAAAAATCTGTCAAAGGTATAATTACTGATTTCTTTTTTCATATTAGCCCCCTTGTTGTTAGCTCCGCTTTTATAAACTCAAAAAAGCCATTTTTTAAAGCTTCTTTTAGCTCCGATTTGCCCATGTTCTCTAGCTTTGTTTCAAGCAGTGCGGTTTCATTTTCTTGTATTTCTTGCTCGTGCTTATCTCTTAATAGCACATTAACAAGGTGTTCTAAAGTGTAAAAATCATTATAGCCTAACATTGTTTTAACCTTTCAAGTAAAATTAAAAGGTTATTGAAGTATTAAGGGGTTAAAGTATAGGTTATTTTTGCTTTTTTGCTTCGCTTTTTTGTGCTTTAAATTCTTTGTATTTCAATACAATAACAGGTAAGGTTAAAGCAATACAAAGCCCTATAAACAACAAAAAAGCTATTATTTGATTATTTTGTAAATTTTCCATTGTCTTAGTCCTTACTCTAATTTATTTGCATAATCTAAGGCAATAAAAGCAAATATTACAACAAGAAACAAAAAAATAAAAGTTGCAAAAATTGGCAACATGTTATAATCATTACCTGTGTAAATATATGCGATTAAACCCGTGCTAATTGTAGCACAAAATAACATTAACGACTTGAAAAAATCGCTTAAACTTTTATAATATTCTTTCATGCTGCCAAACCTTAGCAAAACAAGCTAAAAGCATTATAACCTATTTTAACATTAATATTTCAAATAACCCTTAGAATCTAAAGAGAAACAAAAGGCTAAAAAACTTGACTTTATTTTTTAATCTAGCTATAATGTCGCTGATTTTATTTGCTTAAAGTCAATTTTGATTTTATCTATATCGTTACTATGGATAAAATCGCCTTTTAACTTCCTTTTTAAATTCATGCCATAATTATAACAAAATTTCAAAAAAAGTCAATATAAAAAGCCCTATTTTACGCATTTTTTTATATTTTTTTAGCACTTTTTTAACGATTTTTTAATGTTATTTTTTTATAAAAAAGTTATGATTTTTATAACCTATTTTATGCCCTTTTATGCTGTATAACATGCAAAGCTTTTAAAGGGGGTTTAAAGCGTGTTAGCAGTAAAGCACAATAACAAGGGCTTTTAATAGCTCGTTAGCAGTAGTCCGCCTTTGTTTGATAACCGCACACCCCATAAAAAAGCGATTTAGTCAAGGGTGGCGAAGCCATTAGTTTTATTTTTTTGCGTAAAGCGGAGTTGCCAAGTAAGTGGGGTTTAGTCCGCAAAAAAAAATAAAACTAACCACGCCCTTGACTAAAGCGGTTTTTTTATTATAATCTGCGGTTGAAAACAAAGTGGAATACTGCTACTAGCATATATTTATTATATGATTAGTTTATATTGTAAATCCTTGTCATTTATTATTTCAATCTATTGGTTGTATTAATTAAGTAAAAAACTCACTCAAATGTATAATATAAATCATTTAAAGCTAAAAAAGTTGCGTATAAATGTATAATATAATCTTTCTTTTGTTTTTAAATATTTAAATTACCTATATTTATATATTTTTTATTCTTTAATTAATGATTATATATCATTTTATTGGTATTTAAATATTGTTTATATATGTATAAAAT
>NZ_FZMS01000109.1 GCF_900198365.1 Helicobacter bilis
AGAAATCGCTGCGTTAAAAGATTCTATAACTATGCAAAGTAACGCACATTTAGGAAGTGGATACTTAGGTGGAGTGATGAGCGGTAAAAGTATAGAAAGACTAGCTAAGAATCCTAAAGCAAAGGCTGTAATGGAGAGAATATATTTAAAAAAAGATATAATTCCAAAAATACAACAAGGCAAAAAAGTGGATACGCAAGAAGTTATAAAAATACTAGAAAATAGCCCACAAAAAGGCGATGATAAAATCCTTATAGGTGCAGAAAATCTTAACGCTGAAGTAATTCAATGGGCGATAGATAACAACAAGAAAATACCTATCAATACGCTTGATGAGACAAAAGCCAAATAATTAGGTTTTAGAATTCCACAAAAAACCACAAGAAGCATAACGCCAAGCGAAGTGATACATACGCTAAAAAGGCACGGCGAAAACTCACCTATGGTAAAAAATGGAAACCAAAAGGCTGTAACGCTTGATGAAATCGCAAAATACCAAAGCTATGCGGATAAAGCCGATAGAAAAACCTTGACAAAAGACCATAAAGGCAAGGAAATTTTACTAAGCGGTAAGCAAATAAATGGATACTATGTAGTTGTAGAAGAGATACGACAAAAGGTTAATGAACTAAGTTTTAAAACTATGTATTTTGAAAAAGGGGATTTAAGCAAGTCAAACGCCTTTAAAAACGCTAACCATTAGAATCTAATGGCGTCCCCGACATACACGATTAACGCTGGAAACTTAGATAACGCACTAAACCTTTAAGGCTTATCTCTAAAGGCTTACTAAATTGTATCACAAAATCCCAAACAAAACAAGCCCCTATATTTCAATTAAAAAAGTAAATACAATAAATATGTATCGCTTATGTTTTAAGCAATAAAGCATAAGTCCCCATTCTTAGCATATGCGTAGTGGGATTAACTTTAAGATAGTATATAAACAATAGGGGATATAATAAAAAAATGCAATACAACAAACCCCCTTTAGCATTTATGGGAAATAAGAAAAACATGCTAAAACATATAAAGCAAGTTTTGCAAGATATGCAAGGCGATGGATATATAAACGATGAAACAATATTTTTAGATGTATTTGGCGGTAGTGGCTTAATCTCACATAATATAAAGCAATGGTATCCTAAAAATAGGGTTATATGGAATGATTATGACAACTATCAGAAAAGACTAGATGGCATAAGCGATACAGAGATATTAAGGGCAAAGATTTATGAAGTATTTGGTATTAATGATTCAAAAGAAAAATTCACACAAGCACAGAAGCAAGAGATACAAGACTTTCTAAAGAATACGAACAACAAATCATAGATGAGTATGCAAAAAGTGGAAAAATAAAGGGAAACCCTCATACTGAAATGCAAAATCCTCATGTTGAGCCGCAAGGCGAAACATCTCATTTAAATGAAAAAATCGATTCTAATTTCACATACACCACACAAGAAACAAAAGGTATAAAAGTTTTAAGAAATGATTTAATAGGAGTATTGAGCCCATATAAAACCCAGCCCATAACAAACAAAGAAACAGGAATGCAAGGCTTTATAACGACTAATGAGATTAATAAAATATCAAGTAAAAAGGCAATAGATAAAAGTATCGCAAACGGATTTAGTAGAGACGAGCATTTTAAAGTAGCACAAGATTTAAAAAGCCTTTTTGAGAATAGCAAATTAAAAGAATCACACGCAGACAATAAGCAAAGGGAACATATAAAAGTGCATAGATTTATACAAGATTTAAGTATAAATGATAAAGAAGCACAAGCAAAAATTACACTATTTGAAAAAATAGAAGGGAAAAACAGAATCTATACTTTAGAATTAGAAGGTTTAGATAAACCCGATTCCTTAAGCGTTAGTATGCGTAACGCAGAATCGGCGGTTAAAGCTCAATCGGTGGCGACCGCACACCCTGAAACCACTACTATTGCTAAAACCGATACTGACATTATACCACAAAATCTGCCAGAAGTCTATAGGCACATGTTAGATGAAATAGAC
>NZ_FZMS01000105.1 GCF_900198365.1 Helicobacter bilis
GGTCCTATGAAAGCAGGGCGTTTAGAGAATCTTCTATGCGAGTAGCACAGCTTGGGCAATCAAGCCCAGAGATTGAAAGCGTATAGTCTTTATATGAGGTTTGCAAAGTCTCTTGGGGTTTTGTATCGTGGCACTTTAGATTCATTATACCCTCCATATATCGCAGCATTTTGAGCTGATTTGAAATAAGGCATTATTCCATATATTTGTAAATATACATATAGGGGGGTATATGTATAAAGATTCAAATCAGTCATAGAAGCCACTTCAAATAATATATAAAATCCACAAAATCAAATAGCCAAACTTTATCTCTTTTACTTTTTCTCACAACGCACTCTCTTGCTTCTTATCCCTTTTCACATTAGCATTTTGCACATAGCCTACAATGGCATTACCATTAGGATTTGTATCCTGTGAAAACTCCATTAACATAATCTTTGTAAAACCATTAAGAGATTTTGGTGTAAGCAGTATCGCCCCATAGTCCCTTGTTGCATTTTCCCCCTCACTATTTAGAATCTTTGTATAAAGCACAGGGGATTTTAGGCTTGGATTTTCATAGATTTTTACCGCACCTATCTGGCTTACTAGCTCTAGCGTTACTTGTTGTGATTTATCTATTGTTTCGTGCAATTCTTTTATGCGATGATTTATCGCTTGATACAAACAGGTTAAAAGCTCTTCGCCATCTTTTGCCTTAACACATTTCATATTACGCTCTTTTAGCCATTGTAGTTGCTCTTTTTTAAGCCTAGATTTTTGCTCATTGCTCCACGCAAAATCCATCGCATATTCAAACATCGCATTTAAGCTCACATCATCACGCAGAGTATAAAAGCTATTGCAAATGCCTTTTTCAATCTTACTCAAACCCTGCTTCTCACAATCAAAGCTCCCTCTAAATCGCGGATAGATTCCACTGAGAGTGCCTGCCCTACTCTCATCACTTGGCGTCTCACAAGTGCTAGAATCTAACCCCTTACTAGAGTGAAAATAAATCCCTTTAGAATCTTTGCTAAGAGTAAAGCTCATATTTTTCTCACACTTGCTCCGCTCTGCTCCTTCTGTATGGCCACACACAAGATCAAAATACTCTCTCTTAGGCTCTGCCTTATTGCCATTTATGAGAATCTCCACTTCACCCGGGAACGCCCCAATATCACAAATGAGATGTTCGGTAGGATTAGCGGGATCAAGAATTTGACGCATTGCTAAACCAAGCGTGCATATCGCACTTTTATCTTCATAATTATATTCATTTATTTGGTAGCAGTCATAGATTTGTAACGCACTTTGCTTATAGCACCAGCCGATTTTATCAAGTGGATCGCATTGGCTCATCTCTCCCCATACGCCCTCCCACTCACTGCGTTTAGAAAAACTATCAGTATCTCTGCTAATAAAATTGCGTGGCTCCACTATATCAGGCTCAACATTTTCTTGTGCTGTGCTAACTCCATTACATAACACAACTATCACCAAACATTTTACTAGTATCTTATACATTACAACTCCCCTTAGAATCTATTTGTAGCCTTGCATTATAGCTAAATTTATAGGAATTCTTATAGAAATGTTCTCACATACACTTCACAATCACGCTTTAATGCTACAATGTCGCAGAGATTAATTAAGGAGATTCTATGCGAAGTGATATTGTAAAAAAGGGGCATAATCGCGCGCCACACAGGAGTTTGCTAAGGGCAACGGGGCTAAAAGATGAAGATTTTAATAAGCCCTTTATCGGCGTGGCAAATAGCTATATTGACATTATTCCGGGGCATTTTTTCCTAAACAAATATGCTGAAATTGTAAAAGATGAGATACGCAAGGCAGGTGGCGTGCCTTTTGAGTTTAACACCATTGGCGTAGATGATGGTATCGCTATGGGGCATAGCGGTATGCTCTATTCCCTGCCTAGCCGAGAGCTGATTGCTGATTGCATAGAATCTGTGATGAACGCCCACGCCCTAGATGCGATGATTTGCCTACCAAACTGCGATAAAATCGTGCCCGGAATGCTTATGGGGGCGTTGCGTGTGAATGTGCCTACAATCTTTGTGAGTGGCGGTCCTATGAAAGCAGGGCGACTAGAAGATGGCACAATACTTGATTTAAACTCAGCATTTGAAGCAGTAGGTGCGTATGAAAGCGGTAAGATTAGCGAAAAAAGACTGCACGAGATAGAGTGTCAAGCCTGTCCTAGTGGGGGGAGTTGTAGTGGAATGTTTACTGCAAACTCTATGAATACGCTGTGTGAAGCTATGGGGGTGGGGTTGCCGGGCAATGGCACGAACCCGGCTTTAA
>NZ_FZMS01000104.1 GCF_900198365.1 Helicobacter bilis
CTATATCTCATGTTAAATCCGGATAGACCATGGGGGGGGGTTTAGGGCATAATTTTTAGATTCTAAAAAATGGCGTTGTTTATCAAGTATTAGCTATAATTAAAGCTTTGTAATTGCGAGTTTGCTTTAAGGTAAAAGGCGAAATATGATTTTAGAACATGAGATTCCAGAAGGCAGTAAGCTTCATTTTGGGCTATCAGCAGCACTTAAAAGAAAGGTTGAAAATCTAAGTGTGAATCTTTTTTATAAGCATGGTTTTGAAGAGATTGTAAGCCCAACTTTTGTCTATCAAGAACACCAAAAAAGCTTTTTAAACAGAGATGTAATCCAGCTAAGCAGTGAGAAAAATCATCAAATAGCAATGCGGAATGATAGCACCATTGATGTCGTGCGGATTATCACAAAGCGGCTTGGTCGTAGCACTACGCAGAAAAAGTGGTTTTATATCCAGCCTGTGTTTAGCTATCCTACGATAGAGCATAATCAAATCGGAGTAGAATGTCTTGATGAGAGTGAATATCTAAAGATTCTAGAGCTTGGTATCTGTATCTTTAAAGAGTTAGGTATTAAGCCGCTTTTACAAATCACAAATGCAAGTATCGCAAAGGTTTGTGCCGAAAATACAGAGCTAGAGTATAAGGACTTTGCGACATTAAATATTGAGAGATTGCAAAGTATTGGCTTCCTTGCAAAGCTTTTGCAAGTCAATGATGTAGCAAGCTTGAAAGAATTTCTAGCAATATGTCCTAGCTTCTTACGCATTGAGATAGAAAGGCTTTTAGAGCTATGTTCATCAAGCTATGAGAATCTTATATGCGCCCCGCTTTTGCCTGTGCCGGTTGAGTATTATGATGATTTATTTTTCCGCATGGTACTTCAAAATTTCACATTTTTATCTGGTGGTATCTCGTGCATTGATGAAGTAAAAAGCTGTGGTTTTGGAATCTATACAGATAATGTAGTGCATTATCTATTAAAGCAAAATAAAAAGGATATATAATGGCAGATGTTGTTGTTGGTGTGCAATGGGGCGATGAAGGTAAGGGTAAAGTCGTTGATAGATTCGCAAAAGATTATGACTATGTAGTGAGGTATCAAGGCGGACATAACGCAGGACATACAATCGTAGTAAATGGTGTAAAATACGCCCTGCACTTAGTCCCAAGTGGTATCTTATATCCGCAATGTAAAAACATTATCGCTAATGGCGTAGTAATTGATTTAAATGCGTTATTACAAGAGTTAAAAGAGCTAAATAAGGCATTAAATCCACAAGCAAGTGATAATATAAGGCTTTTAGAAAATAGACTTTTTATCTCACATAAAGCACATGTGATACTGCCCTATCATGTTATGCTTGATAACTTAGGCGAGAATAAACGCACAAAGACTATCGGCACAACGGGTAAGGGCATAGGACCAACCTATGCGGATAAAATCGCAAGGAATGGCATACAAATAGGCGACTTACTTTGTGAAGAAAAGTTACGAGTAAAACTGCAAGCAAATTTTGAAAATCTAGCACATTTAAACCTTAACTTAGATTTAGAATCTTTAGTAAAAGAGCTATTAGACTATGCAAAAATCTTTGCCCCATTCATCACAGATACGACAAAGCTGCTTTGGGATTCCATCAAACAGAATAAAAAAATCATGCTAGAAGGCGCACAAGGCAGTATGCTAGATATAGACCATGGCACATATCCATTTGTAACTAGCTCAAATACAAGCATTGCAGGCTGTCTCTCTGGCGCAGGCTTAAACACAAGGGATATACATGAAGTGATAGGCATCACAAAGGCGTATTGCACGAGAGTTGGCAATGGTGCTTTTCCAACGGAATTACTTGATGAAACAGGGAAGTTATTAAGAGAAAAGGGCTTTGAGTTTGGCACGACAACAGGCAGACAGAGACGATGCGGCTGGCTTGACTTAGTAGCGATTAAATACGCTGTAAGGCTTAATGGTTGCACGAAACTTGCGTTGATGAAAATCGATGTGCTTGATGGCTTTTCATCAGTGAAAGTGTGCGTTGGCTATGAATACAAGGGTGAAGTTATTGATTATGTACCTTATGACTTAGATGTAAAACCTATTTATAAAAGCTTTAAAGGCTGGGATAAAACGGCTAGGTTAAGAGACTTTGATAGCCTGCCTAAAGAAGCAAAAGAGTATATCGCCTTTATAGAATCTTTTGTAGATTGCAAAGTAGGCTTTATCTCTACAAGCCCAGAGAGAGATGATTTGATTGTGTGTGAATAGTTTATAATTGTGTAATAGTTGCATAAATAAATCATTTTTAATATAAAATCAAAAAATATTTATATTTATTAATAATTTTTTGGTACAATCAAAGTTTTTAATCTTAAAAAGAAAGTGGGTGATAACATGCCGGGAATTAAAGTAAAAGAAGTCGAAACTTTTGATGAAGCATACAGAAGATTCAAAAAACAAGCTGACAGAAATCTTATTGTAACAGAGTGTCGCTCAAGAAGATTCTTTGAATCTGCAACAGAGCAACGCAAAAAACGAAAGATAAACGCTAAGAAAAAAATGTTAAAACGACTTTATATGCTAAGACGCTATGAGTCTCGTCTGTAATAGACTTTGAGATAATATTAGCTAACTTCTTATATATTTGGGATGTGGTTTTGTTACCATTGCAAGATTTCTTTCCCCTAGTTTTTCTCTAGATTCTAGGCTGAGTTTGCACATCTCAAATACTCTCTTTGTAGATTCTGTATTTATGTTTCTTTTCATTTCTTACATGCACCAATAGTTATGGCATAAACTAATAATATTGTTTTATGGTGCGAAGATTCGGTTGCAACTCCATTTAGTGCATAGTGCAGTGTCTCATAATATTGCATTCGTATTTATTTTATTGCAAACAAATATAACATTTTACATAATCTTATCAAGGCATTCTCTGCCTTATGTTAAAGTTGCATGTAGCTTAACGAATCTGCAAGACTTATTTTTGACAGATTATTTTTTATGAGTTTAGCATGCTTTTAAATCTACTTGAAAAAGACGAAAAAAGTGGTATCTTTGGAAATAGCACATCAATCTTGCATGGAGTAACAATGACTTTTTTGATACACAAAAGCAGTGCTTGCGACTTATTGATATTAGCTATGATAAAAGTTATAAAAAATAGCAAAGCCACAAAGCCAACCGCATTATATTATTGGAATCTATGGCATTAGTATTTGCATGGTATGTCGTGCATGTGGATAATAATCCACCCAGAAGAAAAAAGAGTAATTAAAGATATGATAAAAGCTTTTAATCTTACAAAAAACCACGCATTAATCTATAGAGAATGAATTAAAGCTGTATTATCTCACTACTCAAGGTAGAGCGTTGATTACTCTATAAAGTTATGATATGAAAGAGATTTATAATGTAGGGTTTCCATGTACTAGTTGTGGTGCATATTGTAAAAATATAGCTGGTATCAAGGGGTTAGAATCTTTTGATTTGGGTAATGGTGTATGCAGATTTTTAGATTCTAAATAGCCTGTATATATGTTTCACCTTATACCCTAAAATCAATATTTGGATCTTAAACCTAAATTTTTCTAGCTCATAGTTTGCATAGAGTGTGTCAGAAAATAAACTTCCTACATTTATGTAAAATGCAGAGTGTATTTTAAAGTTTTATCACATTTTGACAACCATTAAAGACAGAATATGTTTGTTTTAATTTAAATGTGTCATATATGAGTCAACATAAATTGCAAAAAAAATAGGTAGCAAAGGATAGGTAGCAAAGGATATGCAAAACTAAGATAAGTATTATGAATAAGCAAAAGGTTATCAATATCCAAATAAAACCAACCATACAAGGGCAAGGAAACATAGAATATAAAAAACTAGCTTTTTACCCTATCTTTTTTCTGTGTATCTTTTTGCTTATTTTGTCCTGCTTGTAATATCTTTTGAATCTGTTCGTTTGCCTTAAAGCTTGCTTGAAACTCAACTCGTCTTGATAACTCATCACTTGCTAGTGGTTTTGCAAAGCTTACGCCATTTGCACGCAAAAGTTTAATAAGCCATTCTTGCTTATCATTAATGCTAGGCAGTGAAAAGCAATATTTTAGCACTTGAAAGGCTCTCTCTTGACTTAGCTCAGCATTACCTAAATATCTTCTTTCAAGTGATTGTGCACCTTCCCAGTCCTTAGAGGTATGCCCTTCGATTCTAATATCTTCTATAAAATCTCTATATTTTTCACCATATAAAATACGCACATAACGCGGAAAAAAATCATCTAATATTTTTTGGAATCTCTCTTTTACTCTCTTTTGTCCCACATCAAATAAAATATCTTGCTTTTGGAATCGTATCGTCGTATCTTCATCTATAAAAGCGTCCCATTTCTTTAAATCCCTGCCAAACTCTTGCATTAAATCCTTGTAGAGTTCTTGTTGCAGGTTTGAATAATTCTCTGCTAAATCTCGCATTTTTTCATTCTGTATTTCTAGCTGCTTTTTTTCATTCTCTAAAGTTACCATAAAGGCTATGGCAATCATCATAAAAATCATCATAATGCCAGACATCATGTCTGATATGGTAATCCAATGGCTTGACTTCTCTTCCATGTGCTTCCCTTAGCTATGCAACACCCATAATTTCTTTAACTTTCTTTAAAAACCATTCATAATTGTTCGCAAAGCTTTGTGTCATTTGCTCCATTTTAGAATCTAGGGCTTCAAGATTTGTGCCAAGATTCTCATGTATTAATGCCCCTTGTCTTACTATCTCATCTGTGTTTGTTTTAAAATGCGTTACCACTGCTTCTAGTGTTTCTTTTTGTTTTGTAAGTAATGTATCGCTTGAAGCTGTGATAGTTTTCACATTTATTTCTATGGCTTGGACTGCTTTATGCAATTCTTGTGTGGCTTGATTTTGATTCTTAATATTTGCTTGCATGCTTGCTTGCATAAGCTTAATGTATTGCACACAGAGATTTTTAAAATGCGTGTTAAGATTTTCAAAGCTTGTTTTTGTGCTACCCTCAAAGCCTTCAAGTGTGGAGCTAAAGCTTGATATTTTATCATCAAAGCTTTGTAATAATGTCTCATTTTTTTGCATAACACTACTAAATTGAGTGATAAGCCCTTGTGTGAGTGAGCCTAGATTTTCTTCTAAATTTGTATAGAATTTCGCATAAGTCTCTTTTGCTAGACTTAGGGCTTCTTGGCTTAGATTCTGATTATTCTCTCTCAAAGTTTTCATATCGCTTAGAATGCTTTGGCAGTTTGAGTGAATATCGCTGCTTGTTGTCTGCAGACTCTGCGTAAAGTTCTCTAAATTTTTACCTATGGTATCATAGAATCCTTGCGATTTTGTCTGTATATCTGTGAATATTGTCTGCTGTGTGCTTAATGCGTGATTTAGCTTTTCATCATAGCTTTTTTGACTTTCTGTATTTGTCTCTTGTAGTTTTTCAATAATCTCTTGTAAATTCTCTTTTAAAGCATCACTTGTTAGCCCTAGATTCCTTGATAATGTCGTGCTATTATTCGTGATTTTAGAAAGTAGTGAATCTGCATTATTGCTTAATTTTTCATAAGTAGAATGCAGGAAGTCATCAAGCTTTTGATGTGAGTTTATAAGGCTATTGGATAGATTTATCGCTTGAGAATCTAGACTTTTTACAATGAGATTATTATCTTTTTCAAGCATATCGCTTAGATTCATATAATTATGTTCTAGCATTTTATTAAACTTATTTAGCATTTGTTGTAAGTTTGTATCAAGGCATGTAGTTTGTGTTTGTAAAAACTCATGTAATATCTCGCCTTTTTTGCTTAAATCTTGTTGTAATTGCTCTGTTTGTGTGCTAAATGTTGTTTTTAGATTCTCATTTTGTGATAATAGATTTTCATTCAAGGTATTTGTTTGTGTTTGTAAAAACTCTTGCATTTCTTGGGCTTGTTTATCAAAAGTGGTATTCATACGCTTATATTGCCCTTTGAGTAACTCTACAAAATCATCTGAAGTTTGTATGAAATGCTGACTTGAGTTTTTAATCACTGCGGTTATAGAATCTGTTGTCTTTGTATGCTGTGTTTGAAGTCCATCTTGCATGTTTTGGAGTGTGTCTTTTGTGGCTTCATGTAGCATATTTAGCTCTTTTTCTAGGTGTTCGTGTGTGGTTTGCAGACTAGATTCTATATTTTCTTTATATGCAGTGTGAAGTGTGGATAGACTTTCTATTGTGTTTTGTGTTGTTTCCTTGCTGCTTTCTTCTAGCTTTTCTAGTGCTGCTGTATGCAGGTTAGCTAAAGTTTGTATGCTTGCTTCTTGTGTTTGTGTGATAAATTCTTTTGTTTTTAGGGCATGTTCGTTTATTTGCGTAAAGTTTGCTTCTTGCATATTTTGGAGTGTGTTTATATGCTCTTTTGCAAGATTGCTTGTCATTTCTATACTTGTGTGGAGATTTATCTTTCCAGAATCCTCTAATTCTTTCGCACAATCTTTTAGGAAGTCATAGGCTGTTTGAGAAGATTCTAGAATCTTATCTTGCATACACTGATAATCTTTGGCTACTTTTTCTTGGAAGTTTTGATGCAAGGTGTCAATATTTTTCATAATTGCTTCATAATTATTTTGTAATATGTTTTGTAAGATTTTATCTCGTTCTTCAAAGGCATTTGTAAGCGTTTGTATAGAATCTTTTGTAAAGTTTTCTAGCTTATTTGCGTTATTTGTAAGCGTTTCTTGCAAGACTTCTGTTGTATCCGTCATCTTTGTATGAAGTGTGGCAAACTGCTCGTTATAGAGTGTTTGCATTTTTTCTTGCATTTGTGCGGCTTTATGTATGCTTTCATTACTTGCTGTGTTGAGTTTTTCTAGCATAGAATCTGCGTTATTTTTAAAGGATTCATTAAGAGATAGCATAGAGTTTGACTTCATCTCTATATCTTCATTAATCACTTTTGCTAAGTCATTTGAAGTCTTACTTGCTTCTTTAAAAGATTCTAAAACTTCTGTGTTTGCGTTTTGCAATGAATCTTTAAAGTCATTATAAGAGATTTTAATAGATTCTAGAATCTGGCTATTTTGAGTTTGCAGGGTTGTATTTGTGCTATCAAGTCTGGCACAGCTTGTTTCAAAAAATGAAAGTAGCTTTTCTTCGTAATTACGCAAATACTCTTGCAAGTCTTCTTTTGCTTGTTGCAAGGATTTAATAAAGTCTTTAGAATCTTTTAGGGCTTCAAGGCTAGAATCTTTTAGCGTTGCTATTGCTTGCAATTTCTCTTCAAAGCTTTGCTCTAATGCGTTTAGCATTTGTAATGCTTGGATTAGATTTTCTTGTATTTGATTATTTTGCTTATTATATTCTTGTATTTGTGCGAGATTTTCTTTATTTGCTAGGATAGATTCTGTTGCTTGTTGCATGGAATCTTGCGTATCTTTTAGCGTTTGCTGCATCATTTGCATAGAGTTTGTATTGTCTAGAATCTGTTCTTTATATTGTTCTTGCCATGTAAGCATATTATAAGTTGCTTCATTTAGCTGCTTAAAGTTTTCGCCAAACTGCTCTTTTAAGTTATTATTAAAATCACTGATAACTATTTCTAAAGCTTTAATGAGTTCCTTACTTGCTCCACTTGCTAATGTCTCAAGGGCTTTATGCAAGGATACATCAATATCCTTTAGCATTTGTTTTAAGTCTTTTTCAAAATCTTCTTTTTTTACAAACTCTGCTTTAATCTCTCTTAATGCGGTATTAATATATGTGAGTTCTCTTAAGTGCATGAGTTCATCGAGTTTGTGTGCTTGTGTAGCGATAAAGTCTATTTCACTATTTTCAGTTGCCTTGCTTTTTCCTTTTTGATATATGCTAAGGGCTATGGCTAAACCCATACCTACAATGGAAGTGTAAAAGGCTGTCTTTAGCCCATCTAAAAGCATAGGCACAGAGCTTAATAAATCATGTGTATCAAAGCCTATAAGCCCCACAAAGATACCCGCAAATGTCCCAAGTATCCCTATACTCATAATGAGTGATTTAAAATCTTTGTGATTGTTACTACCAAAGCTTCTTAAATCCCATACAGCTAGTCCTAGCATAATTAGCGTAAAAACTATATTAATAATCATTGCAACCTCTATTTAATGTATATTTGATATTCTCACTCTTACATGTGTAATTTTTATAAGACCACGCAGTATAAAGCCAAGTGCTATGCAAAATGTAGCAAATATCACAACAAGCAATACTAAAAAGGCAAATAATAAGCTAGAATTTGCCTCTGCTAAAGTCGCAATAGCTATATCAACCTGCATACCGCTTTGTATCCCGCTGGTATCAAAGGCTAATGCCACAAGCAAAATCCCTAAAAGCATAACAAAAGATGCTATAACATAAAGTCTAAAAGCGGTGATAAAATGTCTTAAGTTAGTAATAGAACTCATCTCATAAGCGATTTTATAAGAAAAATACATATTGCAGCAAAGGGCTACAATAAAATAGGCGATTAAAGCTTCTAAAAGCACTAACGCACTGCTAGATTCAAACAAAGCTAAGGCAAAGCTACAAAGAATCTGTATAACTATCATATACACATAATTGCGAAATAATAACGCATTAACAATCCTACTAAATCTATACAACACATAGAGACTATATACTAAGAAAGCAAGTGAAATAACATTAAAAAGCATATCAGATTGCACGAGTATGGGGGATAACATGCAGATAATAATACCGCAAAGAACAGCATATACTAAGCCATTTTTTGCGCTCTTTAACTCCGCATGATTCTCAATCTCAAGGATTTCCATATATGATTTTACTCCCTTGTGCTATCTTGTTTTTGTTTGTGTTGTTTTTTTATTTTTTTGTTGTCGCGTGATTATAGCAAAATTTTATTATTTTTTAATCTATGATATGAAAAGGATAAGTTAATTATGTTTTTGTTTATTTGGATTAATTCTCGCATATAGTAGAGAAGTATTGCATGTGATTTTACTATATGCTCCAAAAAATAGAGACTATACAAAAGATTTTAAGTAAAAAGTTTTTGTATGATAAGCACATACAGAATCTTATATCATCTTAAAACTTCTTCCTATTCACATCTTCT
>NZ_FZMS01000101.1 GCF_900198365.1 Helicobacter bilis
CCTTTTGTTTTGCTAAACTCACTTGAATCTATAAGCGATCTTTTTTCTTCTTTGCCCTCTTTTGTAGAATCGCTAGACTTAGCATTTGCTCCAGCCACTAGCACAGGGGTGAGTGCTAGGGATTTTAAAAACTTGCGTCTTTGCATTGAACTAACCTTTTTGAGATATAATTTTCTAGCATTGTATGCAAGTTTGAACGCTTTGTGTGTAACTTTATCACATTTGACAATGGCTTTTAAAGGCAGGATTGATTAAAATGCAAAAAAGAAAAAGGAATTATAATGGCAAGCACAAGATGAGATTGATTACAAAGTCAAATTTAGCCAAGAGTATTTTAACCTCAAGCTTTGCAAATATGATAATGAGCGAATAGACATTCCTGTTTGATAAAAAGGGTAATCCACTTTTATACATTGAAGCAAAAGTTACCCTAAATCCACAATAAAAAGCAAAAGCCCTAGCCCAAGTCGTGCTAACCAATAAAAAGCAAAAGCATATCCTAAACCACCTAGCCCTAATCTATAAAGAAAATGGCAATGATATTTTAGAGTTTATTGAGCTTTTAGATGATTCTGTGATGTTTAATAACGACTCTCATTGGGAGAGTGAGACCCCAAGCACCCCAACACGCGATGCGATTGATAGAATCAACGATAGACTAAAACAAAGCGCGAAGATTATCAAATATCAAAATAATGAGATTAAAGAATTTTATGCCAACTTACTCAAAAGAGAAGATTTAGAAATCTCTATCACGCTTAAGAATATGATAAGCATTGAAGTAATGACTGCAGGAATAAGTGATAGCCACGCTCCTTGTTTGTCGTTTAGGAGTAAATAAGTAACAAACAAAATCACTCTGTATAACAATTTATGTTCTTTTTTCCAAAAATCATATTTTGTTGATTAGGATTAACCTGCATTATTTTAAATTTTTAAGGAACTACGAATGAAAGCAGCGAAGAATCATAAATGTTTCCAGTATGAGTATGGGGGGCAGACTTTGAAGCTTGTCAAAAAGATGGCAACCAGCAAGCTGCCAACGAACATAAGCGTTACAGGCAAAAATATAATAAGCAAAGGTGTAATAGGCAGTATTCTAGCTCTAGCTCTCTTCTCTAGCACACTCTCTGCAAAAAGCGGCTTGTTTGTAGGGATTGATATAGGTGCTTCGATTCTTACCCAAGACTACAGAGGGGAGAGCAGTGGAACGAACCACCCTCTCAGAAACGGTATCACTACGATGAAATACTCCTACCTTATGCCTCAGATAGGCTTTCGTCTAGGCTATCAGCATTATTTCACTCCTACAAATGGTCTGCGTCTGTATGGAAGCTATGCAGTTGCACGCACTGGTATGGTGAATGTCGAACGAAATTCGGGAGCCCAAATAATGGAGCAATACTTTTATGCGACCAAACGGCTTGAAGCGAATCTGGATTATTTGCTTGATCTTGTAAAAACTGAGAATAGTAGTGCTGGTGTGTATCTTGGTGTGTTTTATGGTGCTCCTATTATCACACTCAATAGAAAGAATGCGCGACCAGATCAATTCTCGGGTAATTTAAAGCAAAGGATTGTAGGGATTAACCTTGGATTGCAAATGACTTTGGCAGACCATCATAGAATCGAAGTTGGTGCAAAAATCCCTTTGAATAAACAAAAAGTAGAGCGTATATACGCCACTAATACTTTCACATTTAAGACTTTGTATGCCTACCAGCTAGCTAGTGTTGGACTTTCTTATGCATTTGTGTTTTGAGACTAGCGTTTTTGGGTATAGGAAAACCGAGCAGATGTTTAGCGAAGCCCTAGAAGCTTATCAAAAAAGCGGACTTAAAATGTATAGCCATATTTTTAGCACGGCTCAAACCTTTAATCTAAGCGATTGGAGTATCTCTCAAATGATTTTTAGCAAACACTTAGGCGATACGATAGATGATAAGTCTTTTACCGCCAAGCGTTATGAAAGGGACAAAATCGGCTTTAATTATGTCAAATCCTATGCTTATTGTGTGTCTCCATAAATGAATTTACCCTCCTTTTTCGCTTCTTCTACAAGAGCTAGAATCTTAGCCTTATCATCAAAGATAATAGCTTCTTTAGGGCATTGTGTCTCACAGGCAGGTTTTTTA
>NZ_FZMS01000099.1 GCF_900198365.1 Helicobacter bilis
ATTGATGTTTTTTGGCAATTAGCTTTATTGATTTGTGCGTTTTTTGGCATATACTTTACAAAACTATCTAATTAGGCGTATCTGTAAGTTATATGCAATTTACCGAAAAAGCATAGAATCAAAAAAATAGTAGTCTTAAAAGCAGGATTTATTTAACAATAATCCTTGATCGCCACAAAATTAGCGATCAAATACTTCTTACCAAAATTATTCTCTGCTGACATTTTCCTTATTTAAAACTCTTTTCTAGGATCATTTACACCATAGATAACACCAGTTTTTGGATCACGCAAAATTGCACTCACATCACCCATATCTGGCAATTCTGTGATTTTATATCCCATTCTTTTAAGATTATCTTGCACATCTTTTGTCATACCATAAGGCTCAATGCGTATCTCATCTGGCTCCCATTGCATATGGAATCTTGGTGATTCTACCGCTTTTGCTATATCCATTTTATGATCGATTACATTAGAAATCACTTGCAACACAGTAGTGATAATCCTTGCGCCACCCGGACTGCCCACTACCATAAATAGCTTACCATCTTTTAGAATGATTGTAGGACTCATTGAGCTCAGCGGTCTTTTGCCCGGGACAATCGCATTTGCCTCACCACCTACTAAGCCATAAAGATTAGCTACACCGGGTTTAATAGAAAAGTCATCCATTTCATTATTAAGTATAAATCCAGCCCCTTCAACCGCTGCTATCGCACCATAACTTGCATTAATAGTATAGGTTACACTCACAGCATTACCCCATTTATCTGCGACTGAATAATGTGTAGTGTGATTGCCCTCTTTATGATTTATAGGTTGTCCTACTTTTATAACACCAAGTCCGGGCTTAATGTTTTGACTAGGGACTGCCTTGCCTTTTGCACTAAGTATATTTGTATAAATTCTTTTTGCGTATTCCTTTGCTAATAACTTATCAGTTGGCACACTGAAGAAGTCTGGGTCTGCCATAAATACTAACCTATCAGCATAGGCTTGACGCATTGCTTCAGTCATTAAGGCAATAGACTTTGATGAGCCAAAGCCTAGACTAGCTATATCTGCATTTTCCATTGTGTTTAGAATCTGAATAATATGTGTCCCACCACTGCTTGGAGGCGACATGGAGATAATCTCATAGCCTCTATATGTGCCTGTTACTGGTTTTCGCCATACGACATTATATTGTGCTAAATCTTCTTTAGAGATTATGCCACCATTATTTTGCATATCAGTAACGATCAATTCTGCGATTTTTCCTTTATAAAACGCACTTTCACCCTCTTTTTGTATAAGTCGCAATGTCTTTGCTAAATCTTTTTGCACAAGCGTATCCCCACCTTGATAAAGTGAGCCATCTTTCTTTAAAAAGTATTTTCTCGTGCTTGCAAATTTAGCTAAATCATCTTTTACTTCAAGCATAGTTTCAGCCTGTCTATCAGTAATCACAAAGCCATTTTCAGCTAAATCGATAGCAGGTTGCATGAGTTCGCCAAGCGGCTTTGTGCCATATTTATCAAGCATAGCACTCATACCTTTAACAGTGCCGGGCACTCCCGCAGCTAAATATCCAAGTGTTGAAGCATTTGGAATCACATTACCTTTATTATCCAAATACATATCTCTTGTAGCTTTAAGTGGTGCTTTTTCTCTAAAATCAAGCGCGATATTCTCACCATTTGCAAGGTGAATGACAGCAAAGCCACCACCACCGATGTTTCCAGCAGCAGGATGGACTACCGCTAAAGCATAGCCAACTGCTACAGCCGCATCAATCGCATTTCCGCCATTATCAAGCACAGCTTTTCCTATCGCAGTAGCATAAGGGCTACTCGTCATCGCAAGTCCTGTGCCTGTTGTATCTCGTGTTGGAGGATAACTCGCTGCAAACACAGCACTCACGCTTAAAAACCCTGTCATCACAAGAGATTTTAGCGGTGTTACACCTAAACTTTTATGAATGTTAAACCCCATAGCTTCTTCCTTATGTAAAATTGTGCTTCATTATTTCATTAAAATGTAAATAAGCAAAATAGCATTATCAAATTATGACAAGTGGTTTAGTTTGCAATTATACAAAATGTTACATTACTACCGGTTGTGGTTAAGGTATAGGGCTATTTGCCTATAATGATATTTTGATAAAAAATACACAATATCCACAAGATTCCGTTACATATACAAATTATTGCCGATTTTTTGCTAGAATATGTCTTTTATTTTTCATATAGATTTAAGGGGGAGATTATGCGAGGTTCTACAATGCATACGAATAGAATGGATAAATTTAGAAAATATAGAAAGTCTGTGTTGTGTGGGGCTTTGTTTGCAAGTGCGTTTAGTGTAGTAGAGGCTATGGAGTTTGGCACAATGGGGAATGTCTCTGCATCTATGGGTGGGGCTGGAGTAGCTTTGAAAAATCCTTTTGCTTTGTACTATAATCCAGCATTGCTTGCTTCAGATTCTAAAATGCGTATAGGTTATAGCATAGGTGTTGGCTTATCGCAATCAAACCTTGATAAATTAACGAATCTAAACTTTGTCAAAATGTTAGAATCTCTTAGTGGTCTTGGAGATCAATTGGGAGGTAAGGGTAGTGGTGGCACTGTTGTTACTCGCACCAAAAGATCAACATCCGCCACGACTATGGTATCGTCAACTAACGAGTTTACAGATATTTTGAAAACTGCACTGCAAAATGCAAATAATGGCAGTGGCGGCGGTGGAGGTAGTGATACTTTAGATAGTCTATGGAAAAAATACCAAGAATCACACAAAAATAGTAACAATCACACAAAACTAGTAGAAGAGTTGAAAAAAGGAGTGCAAGGTTCTAGCATGTCCCAAGATCAAAAAGATATGTTTAACGACTTTGCTGGATCGGTGGATTGGAGCGACTTTGATGTATCTAATGGCAAAATCACAAGCATGACTATTAAATCTGGTAGTAGTGGTGCATTAGACGCTGCTATGAAAGATTTAGACACTCTTTTTGAAGTCTTAAAAAATAACAATATGAATGTAATCAGTCAAAGCGGTATAGTCTTTCAACTCTCTAGTGAGACCATGCAAGAGAAGTTTGGTAGCCTTGCAGTAGGGTTATTTAATACCACTCAAGCTGGGGTATCACTTGTTGGTGATAGTAGTAAAATGAGACTTATTTTTGGTAAAGATAATGATTTTTATGAATTAATAGTCAAACCGGGCGGATACACACTAAAAACTGCTACAAAAGACGATTATGACAAATTTTCTATCTTACAATCTGTTGAAAAGGGTGATGCACATAAAGTCGTAAGCTCTGTGTTTAATCTCACAGAAGTGCCTGTGGGCTATGCGTATAGATTTAACTTTGACAATTCGGAGTTAAGCATAGGCGTGGCTGGTAAGCTTATGCTTGGGGCGAGTCTGTATCATGAGCAGTTTCTTGGCTCAAACTTGCAGTTTAATACAAACTTTGCCTCAAACATACAATACAACACTACTTTTGGGATAGATTTAGGCACATATTATGGCTATAATCTCTCTGGCAGCGGTCAGCTTGGCGTAGGTTTTGTAGCAAAAAATATCAATACGCCAACTTTTAGATTCGATACTGCACCAACTATTAGTATAAAACCACAATATAGGGCAGGTATAGCTTATAATGGTAAAAGATTCTCACTTGCATTTGACGCTGATGTATTGCCAAACGAAGTGCTGACTTATAGTCAATATGGTTTGTATTCTCAAATGATAGGTGGCGGTTTTAAACTTGATTATAGATTTGTAGATGTGAGAGGCGGTGTTGCCTATGATTTACGAAGAGACACTGGAGCTATACTTACCGCTGGTGTAAATATCTTAGGACTTATTGATATTGCCGCTGAAGTAGGCACAACATGGGTTGATTACTTTGGGACTACTGCACCAAAGTATGCCAATGTGAGAGTTGGTGGGAGCTTTAGTTGGTAATCGATTAAATAAAGTGTATAGCTTTCCTTTCTCTATATATGATTTAGTTTGTGTGATTCCATTGCCTTGTTTTACTGAGCTAGAGGCGGCTAGAGTTTAGAAAACTTAAAGTTATTTCCTAAGTTACACTGCAACTGCCAGTTTTATGTGTCTTACAAATCTCATGTTTTTATGTCTAAACGCTGGACTTTATACCAACAATATAGAAATTTAACTATAAATATTTTGGAAACCAAATGAGCTAGAAAATAAATATGGAATCCAGTATAACATTATCCATGTTATAGCACTTGTCTAAAAAATGAATACTATTATTTTTTTAAGAAATTTTATACAATTTTTTGTAGTTAGCGAAAATATTTCAGTTATGATATTTGCTTTATATTAAGTAGAAATTTACCCCCCCCCCC
>NZ_FZMS01000098.1 GCF_900198365.1 Helicobacter bilis
TCTGTATAGCTTCCTTTATTGTCAATATGCTTTATTTGATTGCTATCAAAGACTACAATCGTGTCGCCTAGCTCTTTTATCCCATCGTATCCTAATTTTTTCAGTTCATTTTTAAATACTTCTGCCTTGCTTCTATATCTATCAAAATTTGTATCCTTTAGCATATTGAAAACATTAATTTCATTTCCCCACTTTTGCAAGGTATCTAGCATAAACTCATAATCATCTTTGCTAAAAATCTTTTTAAGCACTTCTAAATTTTTCTCATCATTGAAATCAAATATATTTTTTGCCTTGAGAAAAACTTTATATCCGTGCTTCCCTGCTTGATTGCCTCTAGCCCTAGCGTATAAATCTGCATCATTTGCATCACTACTAAACCAAAATCCCCATTTTGTTTGGTCTTTTTCACTTAAAAATACTTCAAAAGGTTTATCAGTTTCACTTCCGTGATAAAACACTTTAGGCAGTCCGTTTTCATCTTTTGTTAAAGGGCTTGAGTCTTTATGCCACTCTAGCAAGTCTTTTGCCTTTTTCTCATCATAGTTAAACTTCTCTTGTGTTTGTTGTAAGGGAAGTGTTGTTATATCATTATCTATTGCTGTGTTTATCTCATTACTTCCTTTCTCTTTATTCTCATTCTCTTTACCAAACTTCCCCCTTACAATATCTTCAAAGTCATCACCATATATAGCCTTTAATCTCTCTATTTCAGAATCACTTGCCCTGCCTAAAAAGCTATGCAATTCTGCTTGTCTTACTAGCATTTCATTCAAACTATTTCTAAGCTCTGCTACACTCTCTTTGTTGGCAATCTCTTTTTCATAAGCCTTTTTTGCTTTTTCTCTTGTATCTTTTGCTTTTTGTATCTGCCCTTGTAATTCTTTTATATATTCATCACTTATAAGCTTATTGTAGCCATTATGAAATCTTTGCATATAGTTTTTATCTGTATATGCAGCATCTCTTATATCTAGGCTTGTAGCAATACTTAAAGCTTCATTTAAATCTTTACCTAAATAAAAGTCAATACCTCTGTGTCCTTTTTTTGCTAAGATATTTAATCCACGATATTCACATATTACTTTAAGGTTATCACTAGACTTTGCAAAGTCTTGTATGATTGCATTTAGCTTTTCATTAGCTAAAGATTCAGGACTTTTTTCTTTTTCTTTCTTTTTGTCTTTACTCTCTTTTGTTATCTGTGTAGCCCTTGTTGCGTCTTTATTGTTTAATGTGTTCTCATCTTTTATTGTGTCTGCTTTTGTTATATTCTCTTGTTCTGTTTTATTCTGTATCTTTGTCTTATTACTATCTTTAGCAAAGTTTATTTTCTCATTTCCAAAGCTTATCGTAGTATTGCATTAAGTTTCTTAAAATAATGTGAGTTGTTTGCCTTGCTTAGGTTTTAGTCGCCATTCACCTGTTTTCTCATCTACCACTTCTGCTAATCCATCTTCTAGAATCTCTTTAATAAATCTTTCATCAGGGGTTACCCCATTAGTAAGTTTAGGTATGATTTCAAAGCAAATATCACTAAAAAACACAGCTTTATTTTCCTTTTTACATTTATTAAAATAATTCACTAAAAAATATTTTGCCTTCATTTCTAGTGGAATCTTTGGCTCTAGGGCTTCAGTGCAATGATATTTCCCACTCTCTTTGTCATAGTCAAAATGCTGTAATACGAAGTATTTCATATCTGTGATTTCTAAATATTCATCTAAAAAGCCTTCATTCATAGCAGTAACGATTAATGCGTCATTAATCTCTGCTAGTGTTGCACCATTTTTTTCTATAATCTCTGTTTTAGCAACTTCTAAGAGTGTTTTTGTATTATCACCTAGTTTTGCTTTTATCTCTGTGTCTTTGTTTTTTACCTTTCTAAAATACACCATAAGCTGTCCGCTTACAATCGTTGCGGCAAATTGTCGTTGCTTAAAAGTTGTTTGCCCATTGCTCTGTCTCATTGTCCCTGCATATTCAAAGCCAATCTCTTCTGCACTCGTGCGTAATATCTGCCAAAGTCTAGGGTCTTGATGTTGAAAAACAAAGACAAGCCATCTGTTAAACTTTAATACACGATACATTTCTTTTAAACTCTTTACCATTAGTTCATAATAATCCTCTCTTGTTTTATCTAAACTTCCCTTTTCTATACATTCCTTCTCCCTTATCTCTTTATCCACAGGTAAATCAAGCCATGCATTCCACATAGTAGATAAATCTAAATAGGGAATCTTAGCTCCATAAGGTGGATCAGTATAGATAAAATCTATGCTTTGTGATTCTATTTCTTTTAAGTTTGTTGCATCGGCTTGAAATATCTTTTCGCCATTATTTTTAGATTCTATAGAATCTAGTTTGTCTAAACTGCCCCTATCTCTTAGCATTGCTCCATTGAAGTCTTTAATTACTGATTTTATGGGCTGGTAATAGGCTTTATAAAATTTAGATTGCTGAGATGGGCTTGGTTGCAATTCTTTTTTGCCTTTGATCGCTCTGTTGATTTTGCCTTGAAAAATATCTGCGGTATTTAAAAAATCTGGGCGTGGTGCTATTCTATAACGATAATATCTCGTTATAGCGGATGCTGGTCCTCCATTGGGTGTATTGTGATAGGTGAGATTAATGAGTGTCAGTGTATTATAAAACGCAAGTAAAAGACTATATCGTAATCCCCTTTTTTTTATTCTATTTGCCTTAGTGCCGCTTGGTGTAGTTTTCTTAAAGATTAATCGTCTTAGAATGGCTAATTCTACTAATTGTTTTTTACTAAAAAGTTTTAATACAGAATCTACATCACTTCCTTTAGGCAAAATCTCATCTTGCGGAATCCAAAGAATAGAATCTTGCTCTTTTTGACTAGCAATCTCTCCAAATTCACTATCGATTGCATTAGGATAATATTTCGCATTTTTTAGAATCTCTTTTGCTTCTTTCTCAATTTTAGGCTTTTGATTCTCAAACTCTTCTAAAATCTCTTGTGTGCTAGTGTAGAGTAAATCTAAATCGCATTCAACACTTAATGCTTTAGTCATAAAAATACTTAAGGGATTTAAATCTGTGTGGATTCCAACTCTTCCATTCATCATCGCTTCGATAGCAGTAACTCCACTACCTCCAAAAGGATCTAGCACTACATCACCTTCATTTGTAAAAGCCTGTATATGCTTTTCTACTATGTCCCAGCTTTGTCTTGTGAAATACGCATTACAGCCAAAGTATCTTGCCTTTGCTTGTTTTTGTGGATTTTTAATCTCTTTTGGAATCTCTGCTTTTAAATACCAGCTATCTGGTTTTTTACTTGTCTGTGCTTTTTGTATCTCTTCTTTTAAGAAAAAGCTTTGTAATATAGAAAACTTAGAATCTAGCTCTTTTAAATCAATATCAAACACAATATTAGATAGCTCATAAACAATAAATCTCTTTCCATTACACAAAGCAAAAAACTTACAATCAAAGCCTACCGCATAGCTTACCACTTGATTATAAGCATCACTGCCTTTGCCTATATCTTTATGCGGTGCTTTTGCATCTAAAATGCAATACATCTTAGAATCTACATAAAGCGTATAATCAGGTGTTAAATCTGCTTCAATCTTTTTATTACTGCCGATTTGGAAATCTGCTTTTTTATTATGTGATAGCTGACATTCAAGTCTAGATTCTAAAGCTTGTTTAGAATCTTTTAGTCTAAATCCAAGCTTTTTCAAAAGTGGTGCAATAATTAATTCCCTAACAGAATCTTCCTTAAAGTTTTGTAAAAATTCTTTATTATCAAATTGTGTAAAATCAAAATCCAACATAATTTTCCTTTATTATGAAAATATTTACTGCAATGCTGTATTTCCCAATATAATAGTGTTCAATGATGTAATGTGGCAATCTTTTTGATAACGATATATTAAACTATAAATGTGTGTTTTTGTCTCTTTATATTCTGCTATCCTTTTTTCTATTGTTTCAGGTTTCCAAGCAACCTCTAAGGATTGTAAATACTCTCTTAAGTCAAGCTCATCATCACTTCCCCCATCATTTTTTATAAACTTGTCTTTTTCTGTATCATATCTTACAGCACCCATTTGACTATCTGTAATATCTTGTGTAGTCTTTACTTCACTCTCTAAGTCTTTTAATGAATGCGTATTATTATCTTTTAGTCTTAATGTATCAAAATCATATTTTCTATTTAAATAAGGCATTAAATCAAAGTTAGAAAAGTCAATGCCCTCTTTATTTATAACATGCACTATATCCCCAAACTGCCCTTTACCAACTTTCATTTCACCGAGAACATTTTGTGGGTTATCTACAAAGTATTTGCTTACAGGTATGCCATTTAACTCTGTTGTCTCTATCCATGAGTTATCTAGCTTTTTAGCTTCAGCGGCACTTACCTTTTTAAAGACAAGTATATCAGTCGTTACACTTGCGTCTTTAAAAGCATTATTTGGCAGTCTTACTCCCCCTAGAAACTTTGCATTCTTAGCTATTTCTTTACGCACTAAGTCATTACTAGAATCCATAAAGCTTTTTGTTACTATCTGTATGCTAATGCCACCAACTCTTAATTTATCAATACCCCTTTTCATAAAGTAGTTATGAGCTGAAGCACTAAAAGCCTCATCTCTAATAATAAAATTACTATAAGGGGGATTCCCTATAACTAAATCATAAAAGTCATCTTTTGCAAATTTAGAGTTTTGGAATCCTGCATTATCTATCTTAAAGTAGGGATATATAGTCTGTGATAATTTAGCAGTAAAAGGGTCAAGCTCAATGCCTACTACATTAGCATTTGAGTGAAACTGCCCTAAGAATCTACCACTCCCACTGCTAGGCTCTAGTATTAAATGATTATTGTTTAATCCTAAATCCTTAGCAAGTTTTACCATAGATTCTACAATAGGTGTAGGTGTGTAGTAAGCATCACCTGCCCTGCGGAATAAATAATCAGCGTCTATCTTTGCTCCAACAGATTCACTCAAACTCTCTAAAAGCTTATTAAGGCTATCTAGTCTCTCACCTTTTTCTTTTATCACTTGATATAATTCATTACTTGCCTTGCCAAAGCCCCTAAAATTACTCAAAATCTTTTTTTCATCATCAGTTGCTACTCTGCCACTCTTTAGTATGTCATCAAGTAAGCTAAGAGATTCTATATTTGCATCATATAAGGCTTTTTGTCCTTTTAAGTCTTGTATTTCCCCTAGTTTAAACTCTTTATTGAGTGTTGCTAATTCTTCAGGGTTTAGAATCCCTGCTGGATTGCTATCACTTTCTATATTTTCTAATTCTTTTGGACTTTGTTTTGGTTTTGGTTTTTGACTTTTTTCTGCTTTTGTGGTAGGATTAGGTTTAGCAAGTGAAATAGCTTCGGTAGGCTTTTGCTCTGCATTTTGTAGAGTAGTGGTAGCAGGTTCGACTCCTGCCCTTGCTTCTTTATATACACCTTCATTAAAATCATTTGTATTTACTTTTTTTGTAGTGATTAGAAAGTTGCCTTTTTCATCAGAGTTTAAAACAATTAAATTCATCTTATCTTTATTTATTTTGTCTGCAAATGGAATAACAAAGCCATCGCCACCGCCTGTGTAAGCAGTTTTTGCTTCATTTACAATCTGCGGTATTTCTAGCTTTTCTTCCATTCTTAAGGCTTGATTATATTGCCCTTTTCTATTCTGTGAAATATGCCCTGCTGTTGATTTTGTGATAAATACATTCGCATTATTATTATGATTTAGTAATGATTTTAATTCATCATTAAGAGTTGCTATTTTCAAAACATCTGGGGCGTTTTGATACTCTTTTTTCTCAACAGATTCTAAAAATCCCCTTAACTCATCTTGTGTCGCAATTGGCAGATTATCTAACTCATCTTTTG
The DNA here is from genome assembly GCF_900198365.1 of Helicobacter bilis. Classification (GTDB taxonomy): domain Bacteria; phylum Campylobacterota; class Campylobacteria; order Campylobacterales; family Helicobacteraceae; genus Helicobacter_A; species Helicobacter_A bilis_B. The sequence goes on from NZ_FZMS01000098.1 coordinate 5,888, forward strand.
AGAGTTTGCTCGTTACTTTTTTGCTTAATGCGGTATTATTCTGTATCGCTTTCTGTGTCTCTCTTACACTCCTGCCACTCTCTTTTGCTTCATCTATTATTTCTCGTGTAGTCTTTGGTGTTTCTTTTTCATGTGTGTTTGCAGGTATTTCCTTGTCATGTTGAGCGTTAAGCGAAACATCTTTATTTGTTTGTGGATAGTCAAATCTATGTAAGCCTTTTTCTTGGACTAGATTATAGGCTTTTTTGACTTCTTTTAATGCTTTTTTAATGTTACTTATCTTATATATTTCTGCAGGATATGGTGCTTTATGTAAATAAAGAAAAGCTTCTTTAATATATGGCAGCAAACCGGTCATTCCACGGCCAAGTTGCTGCCTTTCTTCAATGGTTAAAACACCAGCATCAGCAATTGCTTTAGTATCAATTTTTAATATATCATCTTTTAAAGTTCTAGCCTCGTTAAAATCTTTGATTGCCTTAACTATATACATTAAATTTTCAGGTTTGTCGATATTTTTTATTAATGATATTTCTTTGCTTCCATATTCATGATTATCATATTCTTTTAAGAAATTATCGATTATTTCTTTATCAGTGAGTTTTTTGGGTTTTACTTGTGGTGTAGATTGTGTGTCTATGTCTTGTGTGGCAACTTTAGATTCTATATTTGTGTTAGAATCCTTTTTACCTTTTTTCTTTAGAGATACATTTCTGTGTATTCTAGCCCTTGAGTTACCCCTATCATCGTTTCCATCATGCTTATATCGCTTGTTGTCAGTCTCATTAGGTCTGATTCTAGCATTATGTCCTTGTGTATCTCTGCTAATATTAGCATTGGTTTCAATGTCGCTGCTGCTATGGCTAGAGTCATCTCGTATATCTCTTTTTTCATGAGTTTTTTCATTCCACTCTTGTGCCATCTCTTTTGTGCTTGGTGCATACTCATTGCTAATTCCATTGTCTCTTTCTGCAAGGCTTTCTGTGTCCTTATTTCCTTGTGGATTATTGCTCGTGCGTGTAGCAGTCCATTCAGTGTCAGCCCCATTCTCTCTTTGAGTAGCTTCATGTCTATTGTCTGTGCTGCTGTTTTCTTTTTCTGTGTTGTTTGTTGTGTTTGCGTATTGTTTTGTGTTTGCATGTGTATCCTTTATTTTTTGTGATTGTATTGTATCTTTAAATTTATTAACAATATGATTATTATCTAGCTCCCATTCCTTTAGACTTTTTGCAAAGTCTTCTGCAACGCCACTGCTAATCTTATTATTACTTAAAGCAATGCTTTTTTCAGTATTTTGAAATTCTTTAAAAATGCTTTTATCCCAATCAATATCCTTATTAGCCTTTAATTCTTTAAGTATGCTTTCATAATCATCATATAAATCCTTATTTTTAAGCTTAAAGAAAATTTCTTTCATGGCATATTGGTCTAAATCGCTAAAATCTTTATATTTCTTATCTTTGCTTTTATTTGCATGTTTTACAATTCTCTCAATTTCATCAATGATTAAATCTTGCCTAGATTGCAGGGCAGAAGTAAAGCTATCAAATAATTGTATTTTGTCTTTTTTGCTTAGATTTTTGCCTTGCATATTATTTATAGTTTCAAAAAAGCGTGTTGTATCTAAGTTTTCAAGGTGTAAATGTTGGTTTTGCTCTCTTATGCCTTCACTTTGATTTATTGCTTGTGTATTCTCTTGTGTTTCTTTTTGTGTTACAGGTTCTTGTGTGCTTTTAGATTCTATCTCTTTACTTATTTCCTGTTTTGTGGTAGGATTTTGTGTGTCTCTGCTGGTGGAAGACAGGAAATCTGTAGAAGCTTTATGTGCTGAGGAATCTCGAAGCTCGGGAGACACTTTGTCAATAAATATTTCTTTTGCATTTTTTAATTTATTTAACAAAGTATTATGTTTTTTTGGACTAAGTGTTACATTTAAGAAATTTTCCCCATAATCACGACTCACATTCACAAAAAATAAATTATCTGTCATTGTCCTTGCAAATATTAAATCGTTTTGCTCGTCAATAAACGCCGCTTCAGGTTTTGAAAAAGTTTCTCGTATTTGTGGGATATATTTTTCTCTACCATTTTCTACCAATTTCAACAAATCTTTAAAATTGACTTTAATATCTTTACCTATGGCTTCCCTTACTTCTTGTGGAATGCTTGGAATAAATGTGTCATCTAAGCTTTTAAGGTTAAATGTATCTAGCCATTGTTGTTGCACTTCTTTTGTAAGTATGTGTTCCTTACCCTTTTTGTCTGTAAAGTGAATGTCTTTTGGCTTTGTTGGGAACATCTCTTTTAACAAATCTTTATATGCTTTTTCAAACATAGGGTAAGTTGTGTGTGTATGATGCCTTATAGTGTCAGCAACATTAAGCATTTCTTTGAAATATTCCCTTTTTAGCTCATTATCCTTAAACATATTTGCCATGTCTATAAATCTTTGTGCGGCAGTCTCATCATGTTGTAGATTAACTTTTAAGGCTTGTAGGGCTTCCCTTTCTTTATCCATAAATTCATCGAATTTTTCTGTCTGCCCTGCATTTATCTGTTCTATTAACTCTCTTTGTCTTGGCTCTTCTGCCACTACCTTTTTTATTGCCTTTCCCTTATCGCTTAATGCAAAGTCTGGCATATTTATTATTTCTTTATTGTCAAGGAATTTATAGCTAAAAAGTTTGGGGTTGCTAATATCGTAATTCTCGTTTTCTTGCCAAACTCTCTTTCTCAAATCTTGTCTAACAAAGCTTTCATGTTGCAAAGGCTTAGAATCTAGCACATTACTCAACCTATCCACTTCCACTGCTTTATTTTCACTAGGCTTATTATATGGCAATAGCTTTATCTCTTTTGT
>NZ_FZMS01000046.1 GCF_900198365.1 Helicobacter bilis
ACTTTTACTATTTTTAGAATCTATGAAGGCTATTAAAGTGAATGCTTTTACTCGGTTTGTTTTGTGTGTTTCGGTGAGGTTATATGCGATATTTAAATACGGCCTCAAAGCGTAAATGCAGTGCGTTTATCTTTTGTGTTGCTTTTTGCGGATTCTGCACTCAAAGCCGATCATGTATGTATAATACACTCCCTTCGCTTTTCGTTTGAAAACCGCAAAAATTCATCAAAAATCTTAAACACAGGGGTATAGCCTAAATTTCAAGTTACCGCACAGAGAGTCGGCTTGTCGTTTTGAGGCTTTAGCCGAAAAATCTAGCTTTATGCAAGTAGAGATGTTTCGCTACGCTCAACATGACAATAAGGGGCAACATGACAAGGGAATGCAATGCGGCAGTATTTTTGATTGAATTTAAGTGTTGTTGAGTTTTTTTGTGAGGGAGTGTATATATAATACATGACCGAAACAAAAACTCACTTAAAAGCAACAAAAAGACAACGCATATAACCGATATTTTAGAATCTGTGTCACAGATTCTGTGCTTAAAGAATAAAATATAAACTAGATTCCATGTTTGAAACGACAAAAAGTCAAAGTGGGATAAGAGTGCATAAGCTATCATTAAAAGCCTATATTTGATAATCTACAAAAATATATTATAATATCATCTTGTTTTATCATAAAATCATGCAATGAGGAAGAGATGGCAAAAAAAGGGCAAACAAAAAACACACAAAAAAGCACAAAAAAAGAAGTGCAAAGCAAGACAACACAAAACGCTAAGGTGCGGACAAATGAGCTAAAAACGACCAAAGCACAAAACAGCGAAATAAAAACGAGCGAGTCAAAAAAAGGTGGGTTAAAAACAAACAAATCACAAAAAAATGAGTTAAGAGTGGCTAAAACACAAAAAGCTACATCACAAACAAATGAGCTAAAAACAAACAAATCACAAAAAAGTGAAATAAAAGACACTGAATTACAAGAAGCAGTATGTAAGCCACTTAGCACAATCATGCAAGATTCAGAGCCACAAAAAGCACAAACACAGATTAATGAAAACTCCATTTATGAGAGAAACCTGCACGCATTAAGCATACGCGATCCGCTTCTTTTCTACAATCTCTTAAAAATAGAAACAAATACTCAATATGAAGTCTTTATGGGAAATGATAGTGCGAACTTTAATATTGTTGAATTGCAAAATAATATCCCGCTTTATAAAGGCGATCCCTTGCAAGAGAATCTAGAGGTGCTAAAAAGCTATGAAATATATCGCTATTATCCCTATTTATACGCCTATGGTTTAGGGAATGGAATCTTATATCGCATGATGCTTGGCAGCGAGATTCTAAAACGCATTGTAGTGATTGAGCCAGAACTAGAGATTATTTATATTGTGCTAAATCTCATTGATTTTAGTGAAGAGATTCTAAGCAATCGACTGATTTTACTTCATTCTCCACAATGTAATTTCAATATGATTAACTCCCTTTTTGATATGGATAAATTCTCTAAAGTGTATTCTAAAGTCTATGATTTGTTGCTACCAAATGGCTATTATGAAAAATATAGCGAAGAGATTCTAAGAATTAATAAGGACTTTGTAGCCGCCATCGAACATGGTGTAATAAGTGTAGGCAATGATACAAAAGATGCTATCGTTGGGATAAAGCAGCATATTGAAAATATGAAATATTCACTCTATGCCCCAAGCCTTGTAGAAATCCATAGCAAGCTTAAAGGCAGAGATACAGCTATCATTGTCTCCACAGGACCAAGCCTTTATAAGCAGCTTGATACATTGAAAGAAATCGCTCCCTATGCGACACTTTTTTGCATTGATGCGAGTTTTCCCGTGCTTACAAAGCATGGTATAAAGCCAGATATTGTGTTCTCTTTAGAGAGAGTGAAAGAGAGTGCGAAATTCTACACAGATACGCCAATGGAGGCACAAGAAGATGTGATTTTCTCCCTTACTTCAATCGTGCATGAAGATACTATACATGCGATACAAAAAGGCACAAAGCAGTTTAGCTTCCGCCCATTTGGCTACACAACACTTTTTAATTTCTATGAGTATGGCTATCTTGGTATCGGCATGAGTGCGGCAAATATGGCGTATGAGTTAGTCGTGCATTCGCAGTTTAAACGCTGTATTATCATAGGGCAGGATTTAGCCTTTGGTGAAGATGGCTCAAGCCACTCTAAAGGTGCGGTATACGGTGAAAATGAGATTAAACCCAAAAAAGATAAAATCTATGTGGAAAAATATGGCGGTGGTGGTGTAGTAGAGACCACAGAAGTGTGGAAACTCTTCTTAAACTTCTATGAAAAAGATATAGCAAACACACCTTATAAGATAGAAGTAATCAATGCTACTGAAGGTGGAGCAAGGATAAGAGGGACGATTGAAATGCCTTTTAAAGAGGCTTGTGCTTTAATCCCAAAAGTAAAGAAAAAGCCCATAAAGCTTAAAGCCCCGAGTAAAGCACATGCAAAAAAGAATATGGAAAAAGCGATTGAGATTTGTCAAAATTGGATTGATTATGGCGAGTTACAACAAGAAAAAGTTGAGAGTGTATTCTTAGAATTAGTCGAGTTTTTACAAGAGATAGAAGAGCTAAATCGCAAGAATGAGCTAGAAAAATTTGATTATAAAACAATGGATAAATTAATAGATTCTATAGATGAGATTAAAGATATTTTTAACTCGAGGGTTTTTCATGACTACTTTACAGATGCCTTGCAATCCTATATTTTTCATCAAGAATTAGACATAGCACAGCTTCTAGTGCGACCTATTAATAATGAAGATGATAAAAGGGGCAAAGAGCTAGAATGGCTATATCATCATAGATATTGGCTATTTAGCCTTGCAGGTGGCATCGACACGGTGGTAACCGTCGTGCGTAAAGCTTTAGAATATCTAAGTGGTGAAAAATACGAGAGCCTAAAGGATAAAGAGAAGAAAGAAAAGACAAAGTAAGGTTAAATTTTTATTGATTTTGGGTTTGAATTGATAAGATATTGATCATATGTTTTACCATCAATACTAACACTCCAACATAGCTACACGCATAAACTTCTTAATGAGGCTTTGTAAATACCAATTTATATTTGTGGAAATTTATAGGCTTCAAACATACCAACAACGCTTTTAATTATTTAAATGAAAGGTTGCTTTGCATTAATATCAGTTCATGCCAACAAAATGTCTATGCTATATGCCCTCTTGTCATGGGTTTGTGTTGAAGTATAATTATATGGTATAAACTAGTTGTATCTAAGGTAAGTCAAAAATTAACAATTCATTATTTAGAATTTAATTCTTTAAGGTTGAATCTAGATTTTACGCAGCATACATGCCACTGCTTGTTTCTATGAATAAATGGTTATGTTTTAGTTAGATTCCATCCTGGCTTACCACGCACTACTTATACATATTTTTTGCTATTTTCAAAGCTAAAAGTTTTACTTGTAATTTCTCACACACGGCAAATTCAAGCACAATAACAAATAACCACACTATGTATTGTTAAGAAACAATGCTATAATTACGATTTATTTTACAAAAAGAGCGTTTAATGAATAAAAAAGAGATAAAAGCACAAGACAATCCGCAAGATAAGTTGAGTGTGCTAGATTCATTTCGGGCTTTAGGCTTGAAAGACAAAGTGTTAAAAGGCATTAAAGAGGCAGGTTTTACTACACCAAGTCCTATACAAGAGAAAGCTATCCCACCCATACTTGAGCGTAGAGATGTTATCGCACAAGCCCAAACAGGCACAGGAAAAACCGCAGCATTTGCCCTGCCTATTCTCCATAGTTTGAAAAACGATAGCTCCATTGAAGCTTTAGTGATTACGCCTACACGAGAGCTTGCTATGCAAATTAGCGATGAAGTCTTTAAGTTAGGCAAGTTTTTAAAGACAAAAACAGTGTGTGTGTATGGCGGACAGAGTGTAAAAAAGCAGCTTGAATTAATAGAGAAAAAGCCACAGGTCCTAATCGCAACACCGGGTAGATTGCTAGATCATTTAAAAAATGAGCGACTAAAAAACTTCGCACCAAATGTTGTGGTCCTTGATGAAAGTGATGAAATGCTTGACATGGGCTTTATTGATGATATTGAAGAGATATTTCAATATATTCCAAATAACGCACAAACCCTGCTGTTTTCAGCCACAATGCCAGCTAGAATCAAACAATTAGCAGATAAGATTCTCTATGATCCCGTGCATATTAAGATTCAATCAAGTAGCACGACAAATGCAGATATAGCACAACGCTACTATATCATCAATGAAAATGAACGGAATGAAGCACTAACAAGGCTAATAGATACAGAATCTCCAAGCAAAAGTATCATCTTTATCCGCACAAAAAAAGAAGCCGATGAAGTCAATAACTACTTGCAAAATAAAGGCTATAAAAGCACTGCATTACATGGCGATATGGACCAACGCATGCGTAGAGATTCAGTCCAAGCTTTTAAAGGTAAGGAAGCAGACATTCTAGTCGCCACAGATGTCGCTGCAAGGGGGCTTGACATACGCAATGTAAGTCATGTTTTCAACTATCATATACCTTTAAATATAGAATCTTATGTGCATAGGATAGGACGCACAGGCAGGGCGGGTAGCAAAGGTGTTGCCATTACTCTTGCTACACCGCTTGAGTATAAAGATTTAAAGAAGATACAGAATGAGACAAACGCAAAATTTGAGCTTTATGAAGTGCCAAGTGTAAGCAGCGATGTGATGATAAACACGCTTTTAAACACAAAGGTATCAGATGAAGCGATAAATCTCTATGAGAGTATTAAGGATAAGACAGATTCGGCCCAACTCATTTTAAGACTTTTATCTGTCTATCTACAAGAACATGTAAAAATAGGGCTAACAAAGCAAGAAGCCCTAGAAGTCCAAAAACAAGAGATTCTAGAATCTAAAAAGGAAGCGAAAACAAAAGGTAGCAAAGGCGCAAAAGGTAAAACTCTAACTAGAGATAAAAATCCAAAATCAAGCACAAATAGACGCACTAATAAAGAGAATCTATCAAAAAACACACGACCAAGCAACGCCCAAGAGAGAGCTAAAAAGCAAAAAATGCAAAGTCAGCAAAAATACTATAAGGGATAACTTTGCGACTTAATCATTTTATCGCACTACACAGCAAATATTCGCGTAGAGAAGCGGATAGGCTAATAATAGAAGGTGCAGTAAAGATTAATCATGCTTTAGCGACAACAAAAACTCTAGTCCCACAAATAGCCCTGCAAAATCCACATGCTGCCATGAAAGAATTTAAAATCTTTATACACGGAAAAATGCTGCATTATGCTAAAAAGCAAAACTACACTGCAATCGTGTATCACAAGCCAAAGGGTGAACTTGTGAGCAAAAAAGATTCTTATGGGAGAAAGCTTATCTATGATAGCTTAAATGCTAGATACGCGCATTTTATGCCTGTTGGTAGGCTTGACTTTGCAAGTGAGGGGCTTTTGATATTGAGTGATAGCAAGGAAGTTGTAAGCAAACTCATGCACTCAAACCTGCCACGCACCTACATTCTTAAAATAGATTCTCATATTACAAAGCAGATGATAAAGGCAATGGAAGAGGGCTTAACATTGCAAAATGCAAAGGCAGGTGGGCATAGACTAAGCAAGATAAAGACAATGGAGTTTATGCCTATGGAATATGAGATTATAAAAAGCGCTTCAATCTCAAAGCTAAAAGTGCGTATCAGCGAGGGAAAAAATCGAGAGTTGCGTAGATTTTTCGCACATTTTAATGCGAATGTGCTGGACTTAAGAAGAGTTAGCTATGGGTTTATCAATCTAAATGCACTGCCTGTTGGCAAAACCCGCTTTTTCACAAAGCAAGAATATGATGACTTGCATAAGTTTATGAGTGAAAAAGATTCTAATAGAAAAGATTCTTAATTGTGAGTTTAAAATGTAGTGGTATGGAATCTTTTTGCTAGATATTAAGTTATAGTCGTGTCAGCAGAATATTGCCCTTTAACTGAATATGGAGATTAGAAATAGCTTGTTATAATGCTTAATAGAAAATAGATAAAAGATAAGTTAGAGATTCTTAGAACAACAGCTTTGTCTTTGCGGATTGTATTTTATATAGTCGCATTGTATAAGCTAATCGGTTAAAGCCCTAAGTTTCAACTCTGTTTTTAAAAGAAAGGAGGTGATTAACTTATACAATGTTTGTATTCTATCATAAGTTTGAAAGGATTTGGTTATGGATTTGAATTTTGTTTTGATTGTGATTTTAGCAGCTTGGGTTGGTGTTAGTGAATATAGAAAAAGGTAGAGAAAAATATATACCACAAATAAAAGAGACTTTAGAGAAACCACAGATTGTAATACAAGATGAAAGCGAGTTTATTTTTGCTAAACAAATAAAAGATAATTTATACCTCACGAGTATAGGAAAAGATTTTGATACACATATAACTATTATTAGCAACTCACCAAAAAAACCGATAAAACAATACAAAATAAGCTAAAGAATGGAAAAGTGATACATGAAGCAAAAAAATGCGGAAGCCTTACCGACAACTGGGGCATTCACAGAGACAAATCAAGTGCCGTTCTCTAAGGGCATTATACCACAAAGCACACAAATAAAGAATATAAAAAATAATTAGTCGAGCTTAAAAAATCCAAGTTAGCATACGAAAAACATTTAAAAAGCCTTGAAAGAAAATTGGATAATTTAACTAATCTTGAAGCAATATTAAAGAGCAATGATTATTCCTTAGAACAAGCTTTAAGAGTATCTAAAATAACACAAGGACTACAAGAAAAAGCTATCATAGAAAGTGAATCTTTCCTTAAAAAAGTTTTTGAACTAGATGAATTTGCAAAAGGTGTAAAATCATTGCAGTGGACAAGTTATGCCTATAATACAGATAGTAACATAAAAATTATTTTATAATAATAGCAGAAATGACAGATTCTATCCCAGCATTTAAAAAAATCTGCTAACCAAGCTAAAACCCCGTAAGAAATAGTTAAACACGCAAGAAAAAGTGGCAAAAGTGTAGCAGAGACAAAAGAATTACTACAAAAACATAAAGAAATAGAATCTAAACAAACAAAGACACAGACCCTATAACAAAACAACAACTAGACCAATTTCAAATATTACAAGAAGCACAAAGGGCTTATGACAAGCTAACAACAATAAAATATGCAAACAAACATATACAAAAACTTAAAGAGAGTCTAGAACAAGCAATAAAAGCAAATGATAAAGAACTCATAAAAGATAAACAAGCACAAATCATAAAGGAAGAAAAACGACTAGCAAAAGCACAGCAAGAAGCAAATGAAGAATTACAAGAATTAAAAGAGTTAGGAATCTCTTTAGAAAATCCGCTTAATCTAAAAACTACACCAATGCCAGATACAAAAAGGGCGGAAGTGAAAGCAATTTATGAAAAATATATGCCTACCATAGAATCTATAACTAAACAAATTGAGAATGCAAAAACACAAAAACAAAAAGATAAATTATATAAACAAAGAGCAGATATAACACACAAAGCCAATAATGAAATGAACGCATTTCTAAATGACTTTGACCAATTAAAACAAGTATTAATGAAGAAAAACCTATTTGCAGAAAAAGACGAAATAAAAGCACTTAAAGAAGCAGATTTTGACTTTGAAAATCCCTTTAGCTTTCATAATGCAGATAAAACTCGTTATAAGCAATCATGGGGCAGTGTAGATACAAAAGAAGAAGAATACACAAGGAAACTCATACAAACAAGAATATTATTTGACAGATTTGACCCTGTTATAAGATGGAATATTAAAAGGAAAATACATAATATTGATTCTTTTAGCAAAGGCATAAAAGATGATGAAATTTTAGCTTTACCGGGCGACCTTAAATCTATTAGAGAAGATATAGAGATTCTGTATGATATTAAACCCATAAAAGAATTTGGCACAAACTATGCAGAACATTATCACAGCGGGGAATCTGCTATACAAAAACTCATAAATGAAGCACAAGCACATAAAGAAAGCGGAGCTAAAGGCGAGTATAAAGGGCAAGTTGCAGGGGCA
>NZ_FZMS01000034.1 GCF_900198365.1 Helicobacter bilis
ATTGATTTGATAATCTTTTGCTTGTGTTATGCTTTTTAATATATTTGTTAGAATCTGTGCCTTTTCTCTATCTTTTTTTTGAAAGCCTACTGCATTCATCTCTGTTGAAGCATTGAGTTTATAACCTAAAAGCTTTTCACCTATTAAAGCATACATATTTTCAAAGAGTATAGGCTGTCCCCTACTTGCAAGTATGCTTTTAATATAATCAGGCAATTGATTGCCTTCATAATACTCTTTTGCTTCTAAAAACTCATTATAGCTTTCTTGTAAAAGATTGAGAGATTCTTTAAGACTTTGGAGTAACTTATCATGTGTTTCATTCTTTTTCATTCCGTATTAATCCTTTCTTTGATTAATATTCATCTTTGATTATACATTCATAAGCTTTAGCCTTTAAAATAGCTAGCTATTGAGATTTTTGCGAGGGAGTGTATATATAATACATGACCCAAGCAAAAATTGATAGCTCATTGAAAAGTGTCCGCTAAGATTGTCGCACATTAAGAAGCTTCAGGCCCATCTTCTTCATAGTCATTATTATCATTGTCTATACTCTCACTATGTCCCACAGGCATACCACCAGCACCACCAAGTGAGAGTGTAGGCATATTTCCACTACCTCCTAATTCTGTATTATCTGTGTTTGGAGTTTGCGTGGAGTCTATACTTCTTGCATTCGCATTAGAGTTAGCACCCATAACCATACCTTGCCCAGCACCCCCTTCTATCAATGCTCCATTATCGCTTTTATCTTGCACCATATCAAGCCCATTGTGCTTCATTGGTCTATACTTTGAGTAATTTATCGTAGGGGCTACTTCACCACTACCACCCCAAGCCTTATCAATACTTGCAGCTAATTGATTATTTGCTAGTTCATACTTTTGTTGCTTTTCTAACTCTAAGTTAAAATTCTTTCTAGCTAAATCCATTTGTTCTTTCATCTGCTTGTTTGCCTCTATGGTATTATATATATCCATACCTAAACCAGCGACACCCATAGCAGCTTGAATTGGTGCAGCAAATTTACCTGCCTTATCCAAGCCTTTAGAGAGCTTACTACCAGACTTTACTACATCATCAGCATTATTTGCGACAATCCTCCCTACATTTGCAGCGGCTTCTTGCCCTGCCCTGTCCTACTTGTGCCATAGCAGGATTTACAAGGGCATTTACTCCAGCGTTAGCAGAATTAAACCCTGTCATAGCAGCTTTTGGATTTATATAAGTCATAGTAGGCGTTATAACAGGTTGTATTTTAGCCATAATCCATTCCTTTAATATCAAAATAAACAAGATTATACATAATTTGCAATGATTAAAAAATGTCGGCTAAAAAAGTAAGAATTTAGTATTTGAAAGTTAAAACATGTTAAAATACATTCCCCCTTGTAAGTGTAACGGCTTTACAAGGGGGAGTTTTACCTACTTCCTAGCAGTAAGGTTAGAAAGGAGGGAAAGCAAAATGCCTAAAGTGATTATATTGCTTATTTTGATTAATTTCGTGTTTATATACCGAATTTATTAAAGTTCGATTAGTTATTTTACTTTTTGTTACATGCTAGGGGTAACAAAAGGAGGTGTTTTGGCTTAATCCTTTCCAAACACAAAAACAAGATAAACGCACACACAAAACCCCATATTCTAGCATTTGCATTATAGCTTTATGAGTTTTAAGGCTTTTAGAATCTGCACAAAGTTAGATTCTATATGCGGAAGTATTGCAAACCATAAAAAACAGACTCTCGTGCGGCAATTGAATTGTAGCTACTTGCCTTGCGTTTAAGATTTTTGCAAACAAAACGCAAAACGCAGATTCCATGTGCGGCAGTATTTTGAGTCGATTTTAAGTGTTTTCAAATAAAAGTCAAGGGAGTGTATTATACATACATGACCGCAGACTTTTATGCAGAATCACTTAAAAGCGACCGCTCGTGCGAAGCACTAGCCCACACTTGCAAAAAGACAACGCACTACTTATGTAGCAGTTCCTTAGC
>NZ_FZMS01000040.1 GCF_900198365.1 Helicobacter bilis
TTTAGAGTGAGATTTTTTGTTTGTATCATTTTAAATCTTTTTTTGTGGTATAATGTCGTCTAGGTTTTGCATTCGGAAGTGTTTGTCGTTCTGCTTAGTATATCCCATGCAAAATTTAAACTAGACAGCTTACATGCAATGGCACTTGTGCTTAGTTGTTTGGTTGCAAACTTTCAAGCTTTAAAAAATAAGATACATTATTCTTTGCCCTTCTTTCTTCTATGTTTATTGCCGCATTTGAATCCCTAAAATTACCAAGATGCACGCTATAAGATTTAACATAATCTTTTGCATGGACTGACTTTTTGTGTTTCTTTGTATATAGCATTTGGAAATATTTTGTGTTGCGTTTATGCGTTGTTCTTTTGTAATACCATTTTAATGCAGGGGGGGGGGGGATGAATATGAAAATTCATCGTACGCCATACTTTGCAATTTTTTAGTCTTTTTTTTGTTGTGATTTTCTAAAAAAATCTTGTTTCTCTGTCCTTATAGGCTTTTGAACCTACGGAGTTGCAAATACACTGAAGACCCTTTCATATCTTTAGTGTTATCTTCCTAAAAGACACTATAATTAAGCCAAAAAATACTTTTAGATCCCTTGCAATCTTGCCCTTATTATCTTTAAGCACAAGAAAAACCTTTGCTATCTGTTGATATTGATTTTATTTGTTGCTTACTACTTTTTTTGCTTTGTTGGGACTCTCTGTGTTGATATTTCCCACTTGACAATGTTTAAAGTAAGGCCAATCTTTAGTCTAATCTGCATAACAACAAGACATTTACCTCAACTAAGCTCTTATCATAAAAGATTAGATGCAGTCCATATGCTACATTTTAAGAGACATATTTATGTGTTTCACCTTCAAGGTTTAAATCTTTGCCACTTTCATAAATAGGACACATGGCACCTGCATAAAAATATAAAGCTTTTTTGTATTGTCTATTTGCATGGATTTTGCATACTGCTATTTGTTTCTTATGTTTCACGCCAAACTTGTGTCGTTCACAAAAAAAACATATAGGGCCATTAGACCTATAAGGACATAGAATGCTTTTGAATTCTTTGTCACTTTATTTCAAAACAAAGAATCTAAACAATTTACTTTAGCTATAAGAGGCACAGAATTTAAACTAGGGTAAATCAAAGATTTAATGAATGGTTACATATGGACACAAATAATGACGATGTGGATAAAGCAGTACAACAATACTTTGATATGCTATTTTTATGAAGAAACCATAAGGCCTTTAACGCAAAGATAAATGTCGTAGGACACTCATTGGTGACTATTTTCACAACTTTTTGTCTTATCTTTTGTTGCTGTAAAATCTGTAAATAGTATTTTAAGTGAGGAAATAATAGGGATTTTTCTATACTAGAACTTTTATACTTATCTTTATTTTTTTATTCCAATTGTCGTATTTCTTGGCTTATGCATTATAGATGCGATAGAAGTTACTGCATATTGTTATGTGGCTTTGTAAAAAATATCTGCTACTGGTATGGTGTCACACTTATATTATCACGGTTTGTTTTTATTATATTGCAATTACGCCATGCATAAGATGAAGTGTTTTGATAGTTTTATAATATATATATATATATGGGTTTTAGTAAAGATAAGGAATAAAATATCAATGGTTAATGATACACAAAACGCTAAATTGATTTAATTAAAAAATGGATTATGCGGGAGTGTGTTGATGCAAGTTATGCTTTTTTGCACCACATTATATGGAAACATTCGAGATAATTAAGAAAACAGGAGAATGTGAAAAAGGTAATGAGCAAACTTTTGGTTCAACATATAACAGTCATAATTCTGCCTATGTAAGAGCTATTGAAACAAGACTTAATGAAGATAAAGGGTGATTGGTGTATTACTTTAGCTAATGAATGTTTTATGGATAAAGGTAAATAACCAACAATAACATTGCTAAAATCAATTAGATTTTAACCTCTTTAAAAGAACCAAAAAAATCACTAATCACTTCAAAGTTTTAAAGCATCAACACAATGAAGTAAGAACAAGGGGAGATGGAAATAGTGATGGTAATTATGGTTTTTTGCTGCGCTCTTTGAGGATACACAAGCTAAAAAATTCTTTAAACGATATAGATTTGCTAGACTATTATCCTAAATTTGACACAAAGAATAATACGCAAATTCAAGATGTCCCCCAACAGCAATAAACAAGCAGAAGAACAACAAAAACAAAAATATCAAGAGAGAACTATGAAATTTTGAATATATCCGTAAAACAACCGGACCCGCAAAGATTTTACATAATGTTTTTTTTGAGATTACACTTTATGAAGAAATTGTAGAATGGCTGGAAAGGTAATTCAATACAAAATTAATTGCTATGTTTGATCGTATTTATCAAGGTTTTACAAAAAAATGAGAAAATACTTTCATGAAAAGCTGGAAATTGGGAGAGTGATAATATTTGTAAAAAAAAAACAATATCCTATTAATATCATAAAACCCTATAAGTTATCGGGACAATGTATGTGCGATTATGGCTTGATGGATACAGCATTTGTAAGCGTTTTTGATTTCAAAAAAAAGGGGGGGGCAGTAGCTCTTGTGCTTTAACAGGTAAGTTTAAAATGAAAATGGGGTTTATCGCAAGCGACAGTATTTAGCAGGGGTGTTTCAAAAATAATGCTGTGAACATGGATAAAGATGTCTCAAAGGATTTTAAAAAGTCATAATGCGAAGTCTTGAGCACCTAAAAAACATTTCAACTTGGGTTTTGGTGCAGTAGAAATCTTACCTCTTGCATGGTAAAAAAACTCGCCATCACTTTTACCCGCACTACCTGCATACATACGCATAAGATATTCATACGCATCGCCAAAAGCATCAATGATGTTATCGCTACAATTTAAGTCAAGTTCAGCTATAGACTTCATTACTTTATATAGCTTTTCATTGCGTCTAATAAGGAGACTTTCGCCTAAGTTGGCACTAGAATTAACATCAACATCAATAAACAAGCATTTAATCTATTTCGATACTAAGATTTAAAGATTAAGCAAACTTTCCATATGCAATGACTTTTTACCAAAATAAAATGGAATAGCTCACTTGTAAATATTCTAAAATCATTCAATCTCACAGATAAGGTCTGAGAAGGTTTATGCATGATTGTGTAGTATATTGTCAAGCGATAGAGCTGAAACTTCAATACCATTTTCAGCAAAATAAAGGGCAAACTCACTCTATTAATTGATATTTGGGGGGGGGGCGTGGATATCCCAAGGCTTAAAAAGATCTTCGCTATTACTGTGTTGTAACTCTAAAGGTCGTTGAATAAGCATGGTTGTCTTACCGATCATCCTAGTTCCAATAATGCCAATAAGATTATGACTAAAATCAATGTGTTTAAAAAGATAGCGTTTATATGTTATTTTAAAATTTTTTATCAGTCTGTTTTGATACACTTCTATCGTATTTTGCATTGCATATCCCTATAAGCACAATTGTTTATAATTATTGATAACAAATGTACAAAAAAAGATCTTACTTGGGGTTATAGTTTTTGGTGCAAATATATTATACAAAGAAGTGTAAAAATACAATTTTAATTCATAAAACCCCAAATTCTAGAATCTTGCACCCAACTCGCATAATCTCTACTCACTCCCCTCTAATTCATCTGGCAGGGGCATAATCTCATCACTTGTGCCAATTTGCTCTTTTATTTTTGCAGCAATTTCATTTGCTATATCAACATTTTCTTTTAAAAAGGCTTTTGCATTTTCTCTGCCCTGCCCAATCTTTTTATCGCCATAAGATAGCCACGCACCGCTTTTATCGATAATATCAAGCTTTACCCCATAGTCAATAATCTCGCCCTCTTTGCTGATACCCTCGCCAAACATAATGTCAAATTCCGCTTCTCTAAAGGGTGGTGCGACCTTGTTTTTCACCACTTTTGCCTTCGCACGATTGCCGATAATGCTATCGCTTTGCTTGAGTGTAGCCACTTTTCTTATATCCACACGCACACTCGCATAGAATTTCAATGCATTACCACCTGTTGTAGTCTCTGGGCTACCATAGCCCATAACGCCGATTTTCATACGAATCTGATTGATAAAAATCACGGTGGTATTCATCCTTGATAACACACCTGTAATCTTACGCAAAGCATGGCTCATAAGCCTTGCTTGTAAGCCCACATGCTGATCGCCCATATCGCCATCAATCTCTGCTTTCGGTGTCAAAGCTGCAACAGAATCCACAACAATCAAATCGACCCCGCCACTACACGCAATCGTCTCTAAAATGCTTAACGCCTGTTCGCCATTATCTGGTTGGCTGACTAAAAGATTCTCTGTATCAACGCCAAGATTTTTTGCATAATACACATCAAGGGCATGTTCAGCGTCAATAAACGCACACACACCGCCATTTCTTTGACACTCTGCGATAACCTGCAAGGATAATGTCGTTTTACCGCTTGATTCTGGTCCATAAATCTCAATGATTCTACCCTTTGGGATACCACCAATTCCTAGTGCTAAATCAAGTCCCAATGAACCTGTGGATATAGAATCTATCTTTTCTACCTGCTTGTCTCCAAGTCGTATAAGCACACCTTTGCCAAATGCCTTATCCACTTGCTTCATCGCATTTTCAAGTGCTTTTTGTTTATTTGGATCAATCGCCATTTTTACCCTTTATCTAGTAATTTTTATAAGATTCTAGCATGATAATGTAGATTTTAAAAACGAATGAATGTTTTATTATCCTTAATTAATGCATGGACTTTGAAACAACATTTATTGTTTATACATAAATTTGTCTCAATATTAATTTTATGGCTTATTTACTTAATTGTGCTCTTAAATAAGAAATATAGATTCTATTATCATTGGCAGACTTGCGAAGCAAGTCATGGAAATCCATTTATTATTTATACCATAACTCTTTTCCACGCCACATTTTATGAGATTTTTATATTTTACATGTTTGTTGATAGTAATATATATGAGAGAGAACATATAAAAAAGATTGTTTTGCATGTTTATTTGACAAAAATACTATGAAATGAAGCAAACGAAGCGAGAATTTAACAAAATTGCAGAAAATGCAAGTGGGATTGCAAGTTTGAGTGTAATTCCCATCAAAAAAGCAAAAACTAGCTAGTTTAGCCTAGTTTTAATGAGATATAAGATTAGAGAAAACAAAGAAATACAACAAAAGCCCTAGATCACGCATACAGCCCTTATAGTATGATTAACACTGGCACAACTTGCATTAACACAAGAGCCAAATGAAGTAACCTTATTTTAAGTGCTAAAGATTATGACAGCAAAACTATTCTTTGCTCCCATAATCTTTTGTTATCTCATATATTTTCATCTTAGATAAAACGACACAAAAAAATACACTGATGACACAAATTTTGACACACATATATACATTTTATGCCCTATTTTGC
>NZ_FZMS01000103.1 GCF_900198365.1 Helicobacter bilis
ATCTTTTGAGATTCTGTCAAATGAAAATAACCATAAGCAGCTTGAGCTAATTCAGCATTATCTTTTAGTTTTTGTATTTGTTGCTTATTGCTCATTATTTGCTCCTTTTGGTGTCATATTGTCTGCATTTACATCAACACATGATAAAGTCTCCTCCACGCCAATAAAACCCACTCCCTTCATTTCCTGCTGGAAAATAGCGTCTTGTATGCCAAGTGCCATCAATTGCCATTACATTAGTGTTGTGTCTGGTGATTGGGGATTGATTACTATAAAAGGCTGCTATTATTCCCAAGCGAAAATTTATTTCTTTCTCTCTTGATAAAGTTGCATATTCAAATACTCCTTTTTTATAATCCCCACTATCTTCTGAAATTTTCCAAGTTTTCCCATTCAACTCCTCCCAATCTAGTGTATCTAAACTTGTATCAAAATACCTTAGAATCTTATTATACTTCTCTTCATTATTAGGTAATTCATTAAGCTTACACATATTTCTAAACTGCCAATAACTAGGCTCTAAATAATAAGAATAAGGTGTGTAATAAAAGATAAAGAGAAAAAATAGTATTACTAAAACACTGCCTATGTTATATTTAAAGCGAATAAACAAAACTAAAGGAATAATAATAAAAACTACATATAAAGGCATTCCTATAAGATAGATAATCCCAATAAGAAATAAGATTGTAAATTTTTTTAGAATCTTATTTATCTTAATAAGATTCTTTTTTCTTTGAAGCCGTTTTTCTATTGCTGTCATTATTTGTGCCTATGTAGTAATCATTTATTATATCTTTGATTTGCTCGAACTTAGATTCTGTCCCACGAATGGCTAAGGTATAATTGATATAACCATATTCACTTGTATAGCTAATCGCTTTAGATTCTGTATTCTTTTGTTTTGTTTTTTCACCAAATAAAGTAGCAGAAAAACCAGATTCAGTATTGGGGCAATGTTCTAATAAATCATAGCGAGAAAAGAATCTTTTGGCTTGGAGTGGGGAGAAGTCGCCATCAAACAACCTATTATGATACCAAGAATCTTTAGGTTTACCATTATTGTTAAGGTAGTATTTATAAGTAATGTCGAGTATATCTGCATGGGCAATAGTAGCAGCTTGATCTTTTTTAATTTTTCTAAATCCCTCTAGTGCTTTTTGAGAATCCTCATCTTGTGCATCATTATATTTTAATCTATCAAAATATCCATACGCTGCCATAGCTAACTCTGCATTGTCTCTTAGTTTTTTAATCTGTTCTTTATTGTTTGACATTTTCTATTCCTCGCTCCCATTCATTAAATTTTGCCATATCGATGTGTAAAGCTTCAAAGCAACTCACTCTTCCCCCAGATAAATAGAATCCCGTCCCCTCATTACCTGCTGGGAGTGGGCGTAAATCACGCCAAGTCATAACACTCCAAATATTGTCAATATTATCAAATGAAGCCCTATTATCCTTAAACATAAAAAATAGCGTTGCTGAAATTCTGCCATCATGCTTATCAAATTCGTATCCGTATTGCTTAGAATCGTTAAAAAATAAATTCTCTTGAATATACTCCCAATCCAAACTCTCCAAATCCGTATCAAAATACTTTAATACCTTATTATAATATTTCTCATCAAGCTTGCCACCATTAAATTGGTAAATCTCTGGTTTTAACTTACACATATTTTTAAACTTATGATAACTTGGCTCTAAATAAAAAGAATAAGGTGTGTAATAAAAGATAATTAAACCTATACTTCCAAGCACTACAAGAAATTTAGATATATGCTTTTGTGATTTAAAGAGTTTTCTATATATAAGCCACCATATAATATATGAAAGAGTAAAGAATAGAAAATAAAAAAATACCATAGGCGGATACACAAAAAGCATTACCAAGCCTATACTTACAACAAATGTTAGGGCTATAGAAATCTGTTCTTGTGATTCAAAGAGTTTTCTGTATATAAGCCATAAAAGAAAATAGGAAAGAGATAAGGCAATAAGGAGAAAACATACTATTACTAAAAGCATTGTAATTTCTTTAGGAGTTTAGATTCTGCATTCTTTTGTTTTCTTTTTTCTCCAAATAAAGTAGCAGAGAATCCGCTTGAAGTATTTTCTTGATGAGCTAAGATTCTAAAACGATTGGTAAAAGTTATGGTTCTTTTAGAGAGTTTAGAATCTAATTTTACTTGAGTGATGTCGTTATTGCTTATTTTATCTTTTTCTGTAAGACATTTATTAGCAAAAGGGATACACCAATCGCCTGTTCTGTCTTCATTAAATCTTGCCTCTATGGCTCGGGCGTAGGTGGAGTTTTGCTCTGTATTAGTATCTTTATTGAAATAGGTTGAGCCCAAGTCTTGTTTGTCGCCGTTATCGTATTTATCCTTACTATCTTTTTTTACATAATTTACAAAGTGCAACAAAGCATAACTTGCATCAGCCACATTTGCGTAATCTAATAATTTTTTAATTAAGTCTATTTTTGCGTTGTGCGTTTGAATATTCTTTTTCATACTATCTAATTTTTACTTTATTTCTTAGATTCAGAAAGAAACCTTTGGTTTGCATTGTAAGATTTCATTATCAAAATCTATATACCAACCAGCACCCTCATCACCTTTTAGAAATAATCCAGAATAGTGGTAATTATATGCTGAATATCTATAAAATTCTTCTTCATTATAGAGAAGTTTATATATTGTTTTACTTAAACGATTAGAAATTTCTTGAGAATCAAATTTAATATCAAAATTATCAACAAGAAATTCTTGTTTTGTGGTTTCATCATAAAATTTTCTACCATTGTAAAATGATATTTTTTGCTTTGCCTTTAAAAAAAAGATTGTAGAGATTATCATCATATATTGTATTATCTTTTTCAACCTCTTTACACAGCCTCTTAAACTCATAATACTGCGGATCAAAATACTTAAACGAGCACCCACTAAATACACAAGCCATAAACAAGATACCAAACATTGATAAAACTATTCCCCACATTTTGAGAAACCTTGTTTTAATGTTATTTTCATTCATACCACATTCCTTAAAAGATTAATCTTAAATTCTATCACAAACCCACTAAATTTCTTAAATCTTGCTTTAATAATAGGGAATCCTTTATCACTCATTACACCACTAAAGACTAAATCTTGCATTATAGGATAGTCATCATTAAACTTTTTTAATCCTCTAGCATTTGGAAGTATAGTAGCTACCATAGTGCAAGGTCCTCCACTAAGTATAGGATTAGTGCAACCTATGATAGAGCTATGTAATAAATCAGATTCTAAAACCATAGGAATACCTTTAGATTTAAAAGGCTTCCCTTTATTAGACTTCAGCTTTACTACTCCATTATGAGGACATTTTATTTCATCATCTTCTAGTATAGGGTGGAGCCTTGCGGTGCTTGTTAGAGAATCTATGGGGGTGGATTCTTTTTGTTCTTTAGTGGCTAGAGCAAGTCTATGTTGTTGTTCTGTTTGTCTTGAAGGTTTTGTTTGTGTAGAGAGATTGATACTAAATCTTTTATCTATTGGTTGTATCTCTTTAATACCGCTTATATCATCACTATAGCTAGATTCTGTATTATTATCTTTTTTGTCGTATTAGTTTTCATTATTTTGCAGCCTCTTTTGTTATCTCCATAGATATTACTTCTTGTCTTTCCTTTATGCTTAATATAATGAGCTATAGGCATGATAATAGTAATTTGTCATACATAATCTTGCATTATTATATAAGACTTCTATATTATCACGCTCATCACTAATATACACTTCTCCATTTTCTCCATAGAAATATCTAGGTTTATTCATATCTTCTTTACCACCCCTAAGTGCTAAAGAGTAAAAATACACATCACAAGGCAAGTTAAAATCTAATCCCAAATTTTTTTCTAAATGCTTAGAATCTATAATGCTGCTGTCTTTGGCAAAGATGGTGATTTTGTTAGAATCTTTAACTAAACCTACACCTACAATTTTATTCATTCTACTTCAATTCTTTATATTATGCTTTTTGGCATAAGATTGTATTTTATCACGCAATTCTTGCGGGAAAGATTCTCTATATATAGCTGGGATTCTGGGATCTTGTTTAAAATCTAACTCCCCTTTTTCGAACCTTTCCTCTATCTCTTCAGGAAAATAATAAAATGGTGCATTAGGATAGCCTTGAGGGGGAGTAAGGGCTAATATCTTAGCTCGTAAAACAACTCTCTTTGCATGTCTCTCTACTTGATAATCTTCCCATTCTTCTTTAAAGCCAATAGCATCATAAGGATTTTTATGCCAACTCATAGCTATTTTTCTATAAGTTTCTCTACTTTCTTTGGTCGCCTTTGGATCTGTAGGGCTTAAAAGCTCACCGCTTTTTATCTTTTCATTTAAAAATTCTAAACGCAAAAAGCTAGGATCTCCCTCATAATTTGTTCTATTTAGCTCCTCACTAAAAAGAATATCTATATATTCTGTTAAAAAAGGGCGTAATCCATACTCATCTTTTGGAATCTTTTTGAGTAATTTCATATATTGCTTTCCTAGCCTTAATTCATTCTCATAGCCAAGCTGTAGGGCTAGAATATGAGCTTGTGATGCCCTTGTAGCAAAGCCCCATCGATTAAGCCCAAGCCCCGCCCATATAAAGCCATCTTTGTTACCCAATATTCCAAGAGAGAGACAATACTCTGCATTAAGAAGCTCTCTGTTTAAATCATTGCTTAGCGATTTAAATGCATCATAACTACCATACTGCAAGGCTAACTCAAACCAATATTCTGGTGTTTTGATGATGTTTGGGGCATTATAATACACCTTTACAACACTACCAGATTGTTTTTGTATAACACAATAGCGATACATACCATAATAGGCATCAGGGAGATTATAGGCTTCTATGAGTTCAAGTAAGATATTTACCGATCGTTTTGTTTTTGCTTGAATGGTTGATTTTATTCTTTTAATAGATAATGAAAGTTCTTCTTTGTCATCATATGGATATTGTGCTAATGCTGCAGCCACATAATAATCATCATTCATATACACTTCAGCTAAAAGCAATCCTGCTTTATAATCCCTACTCTTAGTATAGACAAACTCAAGCTTTTGTATCACACTTTCAAACTTAGCAAATTGTCTCTTATAAATATCCCATTTCTCATCATCACTCTTAAAATAAAAGTCCTCTTTTTCTATAGATAACAACAAAGCTTCATATTCCTTTTTTGCCTTATCATAAGTTTGCAAATAGATTTGCTCTTTAGGTCGCTCTATCTCTCTTAGAGCAATATGCTTATACACAATGATACTGCTTTCTATCCCACTTCTTGCAACAAGATAATTATATCTTTCTCTACCATTAAGACTTTGATAATAGGCTTTTTCAGCTTTAGTCCAAGGAGCTATCTCTTTTCCTTTTACACTCTCCTTCAGATAGATCTTTTTCCACTCTAGCATATAGAGATTTGAAGTTTTAGCTCCCATAAAACCATTCACTATAGAATCTTTTTTATATAGCAATGGTTTGTAGTTTTTATATGGGGAGCTATCCATCTCTTTTCTTGCATCAAGTATCATTCTCGCCTTTATTTCTGGTGCTTTTACTAAATCTGGATATTTTTCATTTGGGTATTTACCATTTGGCATAATGAGATTTGTTTTAGAATCAAATATAACCTCTAATCCATTTGGTGCTTTTATGGTATATGTCTTTACTTCCCTATCAAATAAGAACATAATCTTTCCTCCAAACCAACTATTCTATTTTTCTCCATCTCTTGCTTTATTTCCTCTTTTAGACTAACACAAATCCAGCTGCTACTAATAAGAGCACCTGTGCCACATTCAAGCGATGCCTTTCCGGCTGCTTCTCTATCTAGCTTATCTTGTATGATTGCAATGTGTTTTTTACAAGTGCTTTCAAATCCGGATTTATTAATCATAAAAGCTATAGGCAGACCAAGTGATAATCCAACTATACATTGGATAATTCTCTGTTTTTTATCTTTTGGTTTTTTAGCCTTTAGGTAATGTATCAGATCTTCTATTCTTTTCATTTTTTATCCCACCTATCCTAAATAAAATCCATCTTGCTGTATAATTGTCGTCGCTATGCGTCCAAAAATTTTTGGCTGTTTTACTCT
Source organism: Helicobacter bilis (assembly GCF_900198365.1). Lineage (GTDB taxonomy): Bacteria > Campylobacterota > Campylobacteria > Campylobacterales > Helicobacteraceae > Helicobacter_A > Helicobacter_A bilis_B. The sequence goes on from NZ_FZMS01000103.1 coordinate 6,149, forward strand.
GTTTGTATCACTCACTCCTTCATATATGGCTAAGATATTATTCTTTGCGATATTTCTAAGGGCTTCCATAAAGTTTCTTGTATGTGTTGTTTTATGTCTCCCAGAAATCTCAGCAGTTAAATAATCAATGCAGAAATTATAAGAATCTACAATAACATTGGCATTTGATTTGAAATTTATCTTTTGTTTTTCACACTGAGATTGCGAAAGATTGTAAGATTGTATAATCTCATTTATATCTTGCCCATTTTTTCGCAATCTTATGTTATTGGTGTCTAGGCGATATTCACTCTTAAGTGTATTTGGGCTTAGTTCTTTTGTAAGGAAGGTTTTATAAAAGTCCCTATCTTCCATTCCGCCTCTTAATTCATCTGGGATAATAAAAGCTAGGATTTGCTTTATTATCATATGTCTTGTAAAGGCACTTTGATTTGTTGTTTTACCTGCGGTTGTGAGTTTTTGTAAGGCTGCATATAGAAGTATATTTGGTGCAATCTCTAGTCCACCTGTGCTTAAACTCCCACCAAATAATCCATAAGCGAAATTGTAAATAATCATTCTTGAGTGAATTGGCATAGGATAGGTGAAAAATGTATCGCTGTCCATAATCAATGGTGCATGGCGTAGAGATTGTAGTTTATATTCTAAACTTTTATATCTTTCTAATAGTGTTTTAGAATCTGTTTTAAAGAGAGAGATTATGATATGCGTAAGTGTTGTGTCTGCTAGTGCAATAATGAAGGCTTGAGAACTTGCTTTGAGTGCCTGCTTGCCAATAGCTTTTGTAATTTCCCTATTCATTTGAGTATTATCTGCTTGTATTGTAATATGTTGTGGTTGTTTTATTGGATTATTATTGTTATCTATAATGATTAATTTAATACTTTTACTCTCTTTGCTTATAATAAGTTTGTTTCCCGCTCTATCGTGTTTAATATCAGATGTTTTAATATTTTTTAGATCTATTTTTTTTAGCAAGTCATTAATTTGTTGATTTTTCTTTATATTATTTGAAATTTTTATAGAATCTTTTTTATTATTCAAAGCACTTTCTAGTATTTCAAGTGTAGCATTTTTTATGATGTTTGGTATGTCTAAAATACCTTTTATACCAGTTGCAGTGCTCAAGAGAGATAATGTAATTTTGTTATTGTTTTTGGTGAGATACATAGCAAAGCTAAAGGTTATAAAAAGGATTGACATGGCTTCTAGTTTTTTAGATTCTGTATCTGCAAAAAATATTTTTGTGGTTGGTAAAAGGGTGGTAAGGAAATTTTCCCCAATAGATTGCATTATAAGTGGCAGTGCTTCATCAAGTTGTTTATGCTTAAAGCCTATGTATTGCTCTTTTATATGATGGCTTATAGATGAGAAACTAAGTTTCTTTGTATCATTTGAAAATGGATGTAGTGTAATATTTCCAAAAGAATTACCAAGCACTATCTTGTAGTCGTTGTTTGCATTTTCTTTATATTGTTTCATAGCTTTTTTAATCCGATCTTTTAAGTCAATTAAATCAATAGGGATCGCTTGATTTTGATTAGACTGAACTAGAAATGTAGTCCTTTTTCCTTGAAGTATTGTCTCTGCACCTTGGGCTTCTGCATACATTTTGCTCATCACATATCCCTTTTTAATCTCTGCACCATCTTGCTCTAAAAAATATAAAAGCAATGCTTTTAAAAAGATATTTTCTGGCGTATAAAAATATTTTTCTCCACCAAAACCAATATCATTACTTGCGGTATATGCCTCAAATTTTACACTATCAAATAAAAACTTATAATACCCAATATGTTCCTTGATAAATGTTTGTCGCAATTCTTTGATAAATTTTATATTTTGTTCTTGTATCATAAGGCTTTGTATATATTGTTTATCATCATAAGATAGTGCCTTGTTATCTTTGTATTCCCCCTTTTTTGTTTGATTGATTTTGACAAATGGTGAGAGGTATAAAAAGAGATCGTTTGAATCCATATCATCATGCGTGTAACTACTATAATCTTGTGTTGGATTGTTATTGGTTAGTTTTGGTGGATTTGGTCTGCCTTGTATCTGCACACCCATCTTTCTTATTGCTTTCTCCATACTGCCAGCTCTTTGCTTGCTTGGTGGTGGGGTAAATGTTATATAATTTCTATTAGATTTTGTTGTATTTTCTTCCTTTATAGCGGTTGCTAGCCTTTTTGATGTAAAGGCTGGATGTGTCATATGGATAAAATTTGTATATGATTTTGTAAGTCTATTAAAAAGATTGTATGCTGGGCTTTTAGTATTAGAATCTGTATGTAAGGGAGATATACACATAGATGAATATTCATTATTGTCATTTGTGATATATTCTTGTTGTTTTTTAAGTATATCTATAATACTTTGTATATTTCCATGATATTTTCCCTGTATGATTTGATTAAGCTCTGGCGTAAGATTAAAAGACTTTTCTTTAATCAGAAAATCAGCTTCTAATCCACTAAGATCAATAAAATTACCATCGCTATCAAGTAGCATAAAGATATGAGATTCTACCAAACATACTGCAAGAACTTCGCTAATATCCTTAAAAAATGCAGTAAGTATAGGCACTGCAACTGCCCTATAATATCTATTGTTTCCTATTGCATTGAGTTCTTCTGAAATATCATACATCTCTCTTATACTAGAAGCTGTTCCCAAACTTAAAGCAAGGAACACAAAGAGACTTCCACTACCAAGAGATAGACATACACTAATAATTGCTATCCCAATCTTTAATGCTATAAGCAGAGCAGTCCTTGTTTCATCATCTGCCTTATTCTGCTTTGTGTTGCTTAAATTTGTTAAGATCTCATTGCGAGTATGCATGAGTTTTGTTTTGAGGTCTTCTAACTTTTTGTCTCTTAGTTGTTTATCTTCAATATATGCCTCATAATAACTCGTTACCTTCTCTACAATATCAATAAAAAACTCTTTTATATATTGTATACCTATGGAATCTGTATTTTTTATATCATAAAAGTTTAGTGTTGATTCTTTTGGGATATAGGCATTTGAATACTCAAGTAATTCTATATCTTCAAAAAAGCTATGCCTTCTTAATTTTTCTTGATTTTCTTTTACAGAGTTAATATTGTCTAAATCTCCCATGCTACCAGAGCCAACTTGTATTGGGGCAGTGGTAAGAACACTTGCTATATCATAAACAATATGAGTTTGTTTTTCTTCTTTTTGTTGGTTGTTTCTTATCTTTTGTGCCTCATTTGCTACTTTATTAATGAATATTTCTAATGGATTGTTACTATCTTCATTTATGTATTGAATATTGAGTTTGCTTTTATTCCTTTGTCTTTGTTGCTTGTAGATATCTGATAATAAATTATCAAGCTTAATTGAATAAAAACAAAGAGTCTTTATCTTACTAGTATCCATATAACTATCAAATTCTTGATACAATCTCTCTGCGATAAAGTCAGTAGGTGCGATAATATGTAGAGCAAGATTCTTGTCTTTAGCATTCTTTAAAAATTTCTCTATAATTTCTTTTATCTCTTGTGTAGGCTTGATGTTATGTATCTTTTCTATACTAATAGTATTTTGCACATTTTTATCCTCTCTCATTCTCTACCTCACATATATATTTGACAAAGCATTATAGCTATTATGATTGCCTTGCGTATCTTCTCTTTCTTCATTGCCAAATTCTATCATTAGTTTTTCAGATCTACTAGGATATAACCATATTTCTCTACTATAGATTCTATGTTCTTCATAAAGTCTTTTTGTATTATCTAAAAGCTTAAACCCTCCATAACCATAGTCTTTATGTTTTTTAGCTTGTTCATTCTCTTTATAGAGTTTCTCTAATATTTTTGGAATATTTTTGCGAATAATGGCTATATACTCTCTTGTGTGATTGTCAAACACTATGCAAAAGCTTTTATGTATATAATGCTTTGTGGGATACTCTACTTGTATTGTTTGTGGAAGCGTTGTAAAATCTACTTCTTTGCATTCTGAAAGATGAAGCATATAGTTTTGTAATGGCATATCCTGTATTATATCCTTCATATTGATTTGACAAGCATAGATATTAAGAGAATTTTTTTGTAAAGAATCTATTTTGTAGCATATTGTAAATATTGGTTTTGTATATTGTATTTGAGATTCTAAAGCTTCTTTGCTTTGTGTATTAGCATTACTAGGATTTGGTGAGTTTATCCTAAAAGTATTTTCTTTAGGAGTGCAAATAAGAGGAAAGCCTTTATCACTCATTACACCACTAAAGACTAAATCTTGCATTATAGGATAGTCATCATTAAATTTCTTTAATCCTCTTGCATTTGGAAGTATAGTAGCTACCATAGTGCAAGGTCCTCCACTTAGCAATGGATTAGTGCAACCTATGATAGAGCTATGTAATAAATCAGATTCTAATACTAAGGGTATGCCTTTAGAAGTAAAGCTTTTACCTTTATTACTCTTTAGCTTTACTACTCCATTATGAGGACATTTAATTTCATCATCTTCTAGTATTGGGTGAAGCATTGCAGTGCTTGTTAGAGAATCTTTTGTTTGAGAGTCTCGCTCTTCTTGTTTTTCCCTTTGTGCTTTTTCTCTCTCTAGTATTGCTTTAGATTCTTTAGAGTTACATTCTAATTTGATGTTAAGGCTAGAATCTAGGAGGGAGTAGTTTAAGAGTGTTAGGGTATTGCTACCTAGAAATACTTGGAGGGTGCTTAGGGAATTGTTAGAATCTCTATTGTTGCTTGTAGATTCTATAAAGTTAGAATCTATCTCACCGATTAAGTGATAGATGGGTTTAGATTCTACAAACACTCCCTCTTTGTCTAATTCTCCAAAGAATAACGGATTATTAGAGGATTCTTTAGAGCCTGTGAGTAAAAGACCAAACCAAGATATATAAATATGTTCTATGTTGGCGATTTTTGCTATCTCTACACAATCGATACAATCGTTTTCTTTTGCAAAATAGATTGCTTTATTTTCTAACACTAAAAAATCATTGCTAGAATATTGTGTGCTTACACGTTGTTTCATTATAATTCCCTTAACTTATAAATATAGCTCTTCTTTAAATATTATCCTATGAGTTTCGCCTTGCTCTATGCAAAGATGAAATTTCTCAATATAGGCATTTAGACTAAAATCATCTAGCCCATTTTGATAAATTTTGTATGTGCTTGCATTGTAGCCTAAAAAATAAGAAATGTTTTTGAAGTTTAATAGGCTAATAGTATCGTGTGCGATAGGTCTATAAGCCTGTGATTTTACCAATGAACGCAAGTAGCCCAAATCAAGCTTATTGAGAGAATCTAGTGGGATATTTATGAAATCATTGGTAGCAAGTGGCATGATATATATTTGCCTATTTTCCACAAAAGCCTCCAAACCCATATCTTGCAAAAAATCAATGCTTTTCATTTCTATGAGATTTTGATAATACGCCACATCATCTAATACACAATCTATCGCCTCGCTTAGAGTTTCGCCCCTCCTATGCAACAAAGCATAATGATACAGATTGCGTAGAAAAAGATTTAAATCTTGCAGATCCATTTGCTTTTTTGCACTATCGTGGATTACATCTAACAATCTATTTAGCCTTTCTAATGCACGCACACAATAAGCTGGGTGATGAAAGTCATTATCTTTGTCATTGATATAATATAAATAGCCCGGTGTTTTTGTGCCTAGCTCTTGGACAAAATTTGCTAGTATCCATTGGTTATTGTTGAGATTAGAATCTTTATCGGTATGGATATGAAAGGTTTTGTCTTTTAAAATATTCATTGCTTCTTGTCTGTGTGATTTTGAGAGATTGATATAGGCTTGTTTTCTATGCTCTCGCATATTTGTTTGTGTCTCTTTAGATTGTATATTAAGGCTTTGCAAAATGCTAAACATTCCTCTCCATAGTCTCTTCGCACCCGGTGCTTGATAGGTATAAAGTTCTTGTGTGATATGCGGATATGTGAGAGCAAAAAGCTGGGCGAGATACCCGCCTAGTGAGTGTCCTACTACCACTATTGGCGTGTTATGTGCTATCTTTCCGCTTTGCTTTAGCCTAAAGTAAAAATTTATCATAGAATCATATTGTTTTTTAGGGAGCTTTCTTAATGTCAAAGAAGCGTCAGTTCCTATATCCCTCCAATCAATTGTAAGAGGATTGGGGCTTGGGGCATCAGTCCCTGCTATGCCTAAAATATATTCATTATTGCTTACATCTCTAAAAAGCGTAGCCCTAAAGCCCATTTTAGATTCTCTATCATTTTCATTGATGTGGTCTATCACTTCATAATTTTTGGCAAAGTTTAGGGCGATAGTCATTAAGCTGCAACCAAACCCGCCAACGGGGATTTTATCACCTATATCCTTGTTTGAACGAACAAGTGCTAAAAATAACATTTTTTGAGAATCACTCAAACCTAGCAATATGCTTTTATTATACTCATCTAGTAATGATAGACAAGTTGCTATTTTTTCTATTTTACATTGTATTTTGTTTCCTTGAATATCTAAATCTTTCTTGACATCTGTATAGTCATTTCTTTTTCTTGCTTCCATAAAATATGTGAGTTTTACATTCCCCGCCAAAGCCAAAATAGCATATTTATACATAAGCTTTATGTGTGTTTCATATTGCAAGAGATTCTTATCGGAATCTAGCATTATATCTTGATTGTTTGGTATTTGGTTGTGTGGCATTTATACTCCTTACCATACGACATTCTCTATATTTCCTATCCACTCTATTGGCACACCTAATACAGGCCTAAGACTATTATCTTTATAGGATTTTAAACATAGACACCAAAAATTGTTAAGCTTTTCATGTATGCGCATATTCTCACAACTTTTTTCTACGAGTTGGAGTGTTTCCGGATTTAATCTCTCCTTAAAACGTCCTGTTTTGCACGAGCACGCTTGGCCTACTACACCTATTGCACTATCATCCTCGCACATCTCATCGATTGTTCTCCAACGTTGAAAAACACTCCAGCCTAGTCTATAGATTTTAAATCTTTGTTCATAATTTCTGTAATCATACACTTGGGCTAAAATCTTTTGTGTATTTTTATTCTTAAATGTAAAAGTTTGTTTTGTAATCATTGTTTTTTTATCAACCCTCCTTTCTGTGTATTCTACAACTATTTGTTTCAAAAATGCTTGATAGTTAGAATCTTTAGTAAATACTATCACTTCATCACCAAGAATAGTTTTATGATACACATTTGATTGTCGTGTATCTTTGCTAAAAATATAATTGCTTATTTCAATCGCATCGAGAACCTTTTCGAGATAATATGTACCAAAATAGTGTTTTGGTACAGAAGTATCATAGATTTTTGTATCGTCATCTGCTTGTATTTGCAGTTTGTCATATTTGGTATGGTCTTTTTGTATCAAATGACCATCATAACACCCACTATAAATTACTAAGATAAGACTAAGGATTAAGAGATGTATAATTTGCATTTGTTATTCCTAAAGTGATGTATTATTGTGTTGCAATGGATTAGTGCAACCTATGATAGAGCTATGTAATAAATCAGATTCTAATACCATAGGTATGCCTTTAGAAGTAAAAGGTTTGCCTTTATTGCTCTTTAGTTTTACTACTCCATTATGAGGACATTTTATTTCATCATCTTCTAGTATTGGGTGAAGCATTGCAGTGCTTGTTAGAGAATCTTTTGTTTGAGAGTCTTGCTCTTCTTGTTTTTCCCTTTGTGCTTTTTCTCTCTCTAGTATTGCTTTAGATTCTTTAGAGTTACATTCTAATTTGATGTTAAGGCTAGAATCAATTAGAGAATAGTTTAAGAGTGTTAGGGTATTGCTACCTAGAAATACTTGGAGGGTGCTTAGGGAATTGTTAGAATCTCTATTGTTGCTTGTAGATTCTATAGAGTTAGAATCTATTTCACCGATTAAGTGATAGATGGGTTTAGATTCTACAAACACTCCATTTTTGTCTAATTCTCCAAAGAATAGGGGATTATTAGGGGATTCTTTAGAGCCTAATAATAATTGAGAATATAAAAATATTTGTGTGTTACTAGAATGCAAAGAATCTAAAGTAAGTTTAGATTCTTGATTACAATCAATATGGGATTTTTGATTGCTAGATTCTATGTTATTAGATTCTAAATATCTTTGTTTGTAGTTTGTAATGAGAGATTCTAACTCTTGTATATCTAGCGTTGTATTATCTTTTGTAAAAATATCTATTCTTTCATTGTGGATATGGATAAGGTTACTCATTGAAATATGTGAAGTGTTAGAATCTAATTTATCTAAAAATATGATTCTTTTAGATTTGTCTTTAGATTCTAAAATAAGATATGAATCTTTATTTGCTGTATTTCTATTAGAAAATCTTTCTTGTCTTTCTCTTTTCCTTTGCTCTCTTTGTAGTTCTTGGAGTTTAGATTCTCTTTGCTTAGAATCTAATCCTTGCAGTTCTTGCTCTAGCTCTTGTCGTTGTTTTTGTAACTCCTCTGCCTGCTCTTGCTTAATGAGTTGGTAGGTTTTATATAAGGCTTTTCTGGCTTCAAGGTATGTAGTGCTTAGAGAATCTTTATTAGCGATGAAGGAGAGGTAAAATGCGGATTTGTAGTTATAAAATTCTTTCACTTTATCCTTATAAAACAAGTCATCATTTTCATCAAAATACATTATGCTTTCACATTGGTATAAGGCTTTTAGATAAATAATATTAGAATCTTTATTTAAGCTTTCAATATCTTGTATTGTTAGAATTTTACATTTAGCATTCATTTTATCTTCCCCTTAATTGTTCTATTGTATCAGATACCTTTTTTAGTTGTTCTGGTGTTAGTTTATCTATGACATTTAGTCTCGTCATCTGAAGCACATTTTGTGGCAATATTCTATCATTGGGATACAATTTGTCTGTTACATTGATATTGTTTATAAAAATTTGTTTTTTGTGTGTATTACCTAATCCATATCGCAAAAACTTTTGGCGATTTCTTGTTTCAAAAGTTTGGTGGCAATGGGCTGTATTTATTAGTTGTGTAGTACTTGTCGCATCGAGTTTGTTATATTCTATGGAGTTAGGACTAAAGGTAAAATCTGTTTCTCTGATATAATCAACCACGCCATTTGCTCCAGCATTTAAGGCTGTGCCAAAATTATCTGAAATCCAATACGAAGTCCCAATACCCGCTACAAATACCGCAATCCCAACAATAGCCCCGCCAATAGGAGTTAAAAATACAGATGAAGCAGCACCAGCAGCAACTGCTGCCTTGAACGAGGCATAACCCCCAGCTATCATAATAGAACCGCTAGCAATATTTGAGCCTATTTTTGTAACTACCTTAATAGTATCGCCTGTTTTTTTATATTCCACAAAACCATCGTATATATTCACAAAATGTCCCACAGGCTTAGTAAATACCCTAATCATATCGCTTACTTCAAAAATGGAGGTCTTAAGAGTGCGGATAACTGAAGTGGATTTTGGTTTATTATATTCTGCCACAACATCAACACTCGTGCTAATTTCAGCAAGTTTTTCTTTTGCTTTTTCTGCTTGCTGCTCTAGTCGTGTTTTGTCTTGCAATCTTTCAAATTCTTTTACTATATGCCACGCTAACGAATATTTCTCAAAGAAGTCTTGAAGATTCTCTTTATCTTTCTTGTTCAAATGCTCTGTATTTTTAATCTCATTCATCGCAAGTCCTTAACTCTTGTATTATTGTATCACTTTTGTGGATTTGCTGTGTTATTTTTTCTATTCCTTCGTTATCTATATATTTTCGATATAAAGGATTTTGTAGCATTGTATTTTTATCTTGTAAGCTTATATATAATTTATTCCTTAAATCCCCCAATATTTCACAATAATTTGTATTGGATTTAGCTATTATCATATAATAGGAAACAAGACTAAAAGCACTAGCAAGTGTAAGACTTTGAGTAGAATCTATTTTCATAAGTGCCTTGTAGGCTTGAAATAAATCATTAAATAGATTGATTTCTTGTGGATTGATGATAACATTTTGTTCTTTGTCGGTGTGTATTGGTTGCAACATAATGTATTCCATATGCACTTTTAGGTAAGGATAAAAAATGTATGCAATCCATTCGTCATTTGGATTGTTGATTAAGTGTCGTGGAATCTTGTATATAAGTGGGATTGTGGGGTCTTGTATGATAGAATCTTGAACTTGAGATAATGGCTTTATTTTTTCTAAATCTCTTTCATAGTCATTCTCATACCATTGATGTAAATATGCTATTTCTTGTGGGGTTAGGATTTGACTTTGTTGTAAGCTCTGTGAGATGTCTTGTGTATAAAAATCTTGATAGGTTTTATAGATAAAGAATATAATGCCTAAAGGAAGCATTAAAAGTAATATTTGTTTATTAGAAAGTTTAGCGAGTGCGTTGATGAACTTTTGTGTTTTTTGATTGAGTATGTGCAAAATCTTTTTCATTAGGCTACCTTTAGAGAATCTTTGGCTTTAGATTCTCTGTCATTCTGAGCCATAGGCGAAGAATCTCTTTGTGCTTGTTCTTTTTCTTTCTCTTGTATTGCTTGAGATTCAGAGGAGTTACATTCTAATTTGATGTTAAGGCTAGAATCAATAAGAGAATAATTAAGGAGTGTTAGGGTATTACCATTGAGGAATACTTGGAGGGTGCTTAGGGAATTGTTAGAATCTCTATTGTTGCTTGTAGATTCTATAGAGTTAGAATCTGTTTTGCCGATTAAGTGATACACAGGCTTAGATTCTCTAAACACGCCCTCTTTGTCTAACTCACCAAAGAATAACGGATTATTAGGGGATTCTTTAGAGCCTAATAATAATTGAGAATATAAAAAGATTTGTGTATTACTAGAATACAAAGAATCTAAAGTGATACCATAATCTTGATAGGCTTTTGCTAACTCTTGTATATCAATAGTGTTTGTATCTTTAGTAAAAATATCTATTCTTTCATTATGGATATGGATAAGGTTGGATAGAGAGTTAGCAGAATCTAAAAAGATAATCACATTGTTTTTGTCTTTAGATTCTAAGATGAGATTATTGGTGTTGGTGTTTCTACTTGAAAATCTCTCTTGCCTCTCTTTTTTTCCTTGCTCCTCTTTGTATTCCTCATAGCTCAATTGTGAGATTCTTGTCTGTTCTTTTTGATATTCTTGCTCTCTTTCCTTTCTTAGATTCATCATTGTTTTATATAAGGCTTTTCTAGCTTGGAGGTACTCATTACTTAGAGAATCTTTATTAGCGATGAAGGAGAGGTAAAAGTCATCTTTGTAGCCAAAGTTTTGCGTAATGACTCTGCTATTTAGTGTTGTATTATTTTCATTATCTAGCACTAGCAAAGGATTGCATTGATACAAACAATAAAAATATCCTAGCTTAGCTTCATTATCTAAATCATTAATACTTAGATTCTCTATGTCTTTAGAATCTACATAAGTATAGTAGGCATTGTGAGAGTAGAGGGAGGATAGGAGGTTATAGAGATTGTGGTCTTGCTCTTGTGCAATATCTTTAGGAAGTTGTCTTATAATTTGCTCTCTTAAAGAATTATTAAACAGGGCAATTTTGTAGGTTTGCTGCTCCAAGACAGCATGACTCGTTTCTGTAAATTGTTTTAAGTTTATCAATTTATCAAGCATAACTTTCCTTATCAGTAATATAAGAAATTGCATATAAAAAATCAGTTGGATAATCCATTTCCATTATCATTGTTTCTAATTCCTCTTGACTTATATCAATATCATTAGATAATTTTGCTTCCAAAATAATATTTTCTTGTGCTATATGGGTAGAGTAGAATTGGTATTCATATTGGCTAATTTGCTCTTTGTATTGATTGTATTCTAATAAATTATTTATGCCATTATTAACCTTACCATTGATTAGCATTATAGCCTCCTGCAATGTCATAATTAGTGGTGATAGATAGTGAGAATCAAACCATTTATCGACTCTAAAATATCGTATTCCTGTAAAATGTTCCCCCAAAATATTAAGCAGATAATGCTTCCCATCTATGTCTTTACCTAAATCTTGTATAAGATTATCTATTTTTTTATTATTATCAGGATTAGAGTCATCATCGGCTTCTATATGATGGATAGAATCTTTACACGCTAAGGGTTGTTGCAACATCTTATTGGTAAAGAAATTAGCTATTTTATTAGCATAAAATTCATTAAGATGAATCGCATAAAGGGTAATTTCTAGCTGACTATACGAATTCATATCTCTTTGGGCTTTAGCGCTAATAAGTAAATGATGAAAATTAGCATTTGGCATATCATAGCCATTCTTACTTTTTTGATAGATTTCTCTTAAAAGCTCATCTATTTTATCTTTGTAGAATTGCATTCTTTTTAATGTTAAAACTTTTTGGAGATTATCTGCATAATTATCATTCATATCAATCAATACCGCATTAAAATCAAGCTTTTTAGCACCAGAGGAATTAAAGGTGTAGATTTCCTTGACTATATTAGAATGCGTAGGTGTAGCAAAGGATAAGGCAAAAAGTTGCGTTAAACACCCACCTAGCGAATGCCCCACAACAATTAAGGGAGTAGATTCTGTGATATAACTTTTCTCAATACATTCGCCATAAAAGTCTAGCATATCCAAATATTGCTTTTTAGGTATCACACCACCAATCAAAGAAACATCGGCTTCAAATATGTCTTTAGAATCTTCTGTGCCACGAAAAGCTAAGATATATTCTGAATCTTTAGAATCTGCTTTTGTGTCTTTAAAGAGAGTAGCAGAGAAACCTGAATCAGTATTAGGCTGATGAAATAAAAGCTTAAAGCGATTAACGAAGGTTATGGTTCTATCGCTTAACTCTTTAGGATATAGCTTTATACATTTATTTATTTCTGCATTAAAGATATGACAGCCATTGCTATCTTTGTGTTGTGCAGAATCTATTTCTTTAGATACATTTTGGATTTTGTTATCAAGCTTTTTACCTTGAGAGTTTTTAGAATCTTGATTAAATCGTGCCTCAATAGCTCTGGCGTAGGTGGAGATTTGCTCTGTGTTAGTATCTTTGTTGAAATAAGTTGAGCCTAGTTTTTGTCCATCGCCTTTTTCTTTTTCTCCTGTTTTTTTGTTTTCTTGAATAGTATCGTTGATATAATGCAACAACGCATAACTCGCATCAGCACAATTTGCATAATCTAAGAATTTCTGTGTTAGCTTATAATCTGCATTATGAGTTTGTATGTTTTTGCTCATTTTTTAATTCCTTGTTTAATAGTTGTCCATAATACTACACTCTAAAGAATCTTCTGTTTCCCAATGCCACCCTCTGCCCTCATCACCTCTTAAAAATAAACCATAGTAAGTATAAACATATAGGGTATAATCCAAATAATGTATATCATTATAATACCTTTTTTGTATGCTTTTCCTTAAGCCAAATTTTTGTATTCAATGACTACTCTATTGGATTTTGAATAGGCAAAACCACCAAAACAAATTTCTTGTTCCAATTTTTCACTATAAAAACAGCCTTTATCATTTGTTTTTATATCTTTTCGATTTTTGATAATATCAAAATAATCCTGATTATAAATCGTTACTTCAGAATCTACATTTTTACACAACCTCTTAAATTTATAATATTGCGGGTCAATGGATTTAAAAGAAAAAGAACAACCATTAAATGATACAATCACTAAGATTCCAAGAATAGAATATAAAACATATTTTAAAAAAGCATAACTCGCATCTGCACAATTAGCATAGTCAAGAAATTTTTGTGTCAATTTTATGTCCGCTTCGTGTGTTTTAATATTCTTTTTCATTTCTCACCGACTTTTATTTCATTAAATGAAGTTTTACGACCTTTTTGAAACCAAACATTATGTTTATTTTCCTTTATATATTTAAATCTATAACTTAACTGCAATCCACTTTCTAAAACCGCAAAATAAGACCATCGTTCGCCTTTATTTAAAGTAAATTTATTATCACGATTCATACAGCTGTCAGTATTTTGAAAAGGAGTGCCATCGATTTTAGGTATAAAAAATCCACCTTTATCGTAAATAAAACCTATTTCTATTGCATAGGATTCAACTGCAAAACCTTTTTCATTTTTTATGCTATTAGCATACATAGTAAAAACTTGCGTTATCTTGCCTTGTTTATGTAAGATATATGTAATTTCTCCAATCATATCTTGCTCCCACTTGTCATCGTTACTTGGTAAATTTCCCTTGTAGCCATTGCTTACTTCGATTAATGGTTCTTCATATTCGTAAATACCACTTACCTCTTCACACAATTTTTGAAATTCATCATATTGAGAATTAAAAATTTTAGTAGAACAACCATTAAGCAATAAAACAACTAAGATTCCAAGAATAATATACAACCCTTTAGGATAGAGTTTTTGACAGATATTGTTTTCTGCATTAAAGATATGGCAGCCATTGCTATCTTTGTATTGTGTAGAATCTATTTCTTTAGATACATTTGTAATCTTATTATCAATTTTCTTGCCTTGAGGATTTTTAGAATCTTGCATAAATCGTGCTTCAATAGCTCGGGCGTAGGTGGAAATGTAATCAGTATTTGTGTTTTTATCAGTGTAGATAGCGTATTGCTTTTGTCCATCGCCAAAATCGTTTTTATTTCTATCAATCTCATACCCTTCATTTGTATATTCTAGTAGAGCATAACTCGCATCGGCTACATTTGCATAATCAAGAAACTTCTGCGTTAGTTTGTAATCTGCCTCGTGTGTTCTAATGTCTTTAGTATTTTTAGACATACTACCTCCTTACTTCTATAAGATTGTCTTTGCAATATAAAGTTCCTTTAGTTCCCCAACTAAAACCAGCGGCCTCATCGCCCTGTAAAAATAAACCTGTATAGTCATACCAAAATGATGAATATTTATAAAATGGGATATTTTTATAAAATATAGTATTCTCATTAATGGTTAGCCTATCGCTTATATTAACAATGTGTGTCTTAGTAATCGTAAAATCACTCATTAAATATTCCTTTTGTGTTTTGTCATCATAGTATCTTTCTTTGTTATATCTTGCCTTATAGATTCTATACAATTTCTCATCATAGATTACATTTTTAGCCTCTTTACACAATCTCTTAAACTTATAATACTGCGGATCAATGGATTTAAAAGAAATTAAAGAACAACCACTAAGCAATAAAACAATTAAGATTCCAAAGATTAAATATAAGGCATATTTTAAAGAAGCATAACTCGCATCAGCACAATTTGCATAATCTCTCCCTAAGTCTATAAATCTCCCATAGCC
>NZ_FZMS01000006.1 GCF_900198365.1 Helicobacter bilis
CAAAAAATACACTGATGACACAAATTTTGACACACATACGCATTTTATGCCCTATTTTGCGGACTTTGGATAGAATTACAATTCCAACAATGAAATCTTAAGCTATTCTTAAGTTTTAAATAAAGCTTTATTTAAGCTAGATTATAAAGGCTATTGACATGCTATAATCATAAACAACACAACACACAAGGGGAATTTTACTCTTATAATAAAATGCAATTACCCATTTATGCTAACTCACTTTATATAAGTTACAATATTACACATAAGCATATAATTTTTAAAAATTTTTTCTAGCTAACTCTTATAAACTTACATAACTAGAGAAAATATCGGTTAGAATTTTGGGTGGGGATTTAGAATTTAAACAAATAGTATTGTACGAAAAAGTTACAAAATCAGCAAACAAACTATAAATCTTTTAACACTTTAATAAATATCAGTAAGCTTTTATCTACTCTTGATACGCATCTTTGAGATTTACAAACTTAATGATTCTATATTTTTTTTGTAACGCTTCTTTGATTATCTTTGTATCTTTTTGATCAGATTCTATGATAACTTCACACACAGGTGAAAAGCTATTTTTATGTCCATCATATTCTACTTTTATGACATTATAGTTATGCTTTGCTAAGGTTGTTAGAAACTCTGCGATTGCCCCATTTTTATTTTCAAATGAAACGATAACCCTAAAGCTCACTTTTACATGTTTTGCCCATGTTACAAATAGCTGATTTACGCCTTGATTAATTCTCTCATTTGCTTTATCACAAAGCTTGTGATGCACGATTGCCCTTTGTCCATTCTTTATAGCAACTACCGAATCACCAAATTTTGGATGACAGCAATGATCAAAAATTAACTCACTAATACTTCCATTTGTATGTAGGATTAGGTTGTCGAATTTTTGCTCTTTTAGATTCAGTGTCTTAAAACGCATAAATGCAAAAAAGCTATTATCAATCTTATATTCTCGCTTAAAATCATTCTTAATTTCTTCCAAAAAGGTTAAATCTGTTGCAGCTTGCCCTATGCGATCTTCTAAGTTGTGATTCCTTATAAACTCATCAAAAAACTTATGTTCTTTATCAAAAATGGTGGTTAAAATATTTATAGCTACTTTTTTATCAATTTCTTTTATTTTATTATGACACATCGTCCGCATGTGAATCTTTGCTTTTGAAGTTTTCACAGAATCTATCCAAGTGCAACGCGTCTGTGCGACTTCACCCTTTTCGATTTTTACAATATCGCCACTCTTTAATTTTTGCAGTAAAGATACCCTTTGATTATTCACAAATGCTTTTTCAGCCATATCTCCTACATCACTATGCACCGCATACGCATAGTCAAGCACCACAGAGCCAACAGGCAAGCTAAAAGTCTTCCCATCTGGACCAAAAACGACAATATCTTCTCTGTAAAGATCATTTTTTGTTACTTCATAAAACTCTTCGGCACTTTTGCTTACACTGCTACTCTCTTTCATATCTTTTAGCCAATTAAGATTTGGCGATACACTGCCACTTTTATATTTCCAGTGTGCTGCCATACCCATTTCGGCACTTTTGTGCATATCATAGGTGCGAATCTGGACTTCATAAACCGCTCCATCATCAAACACGGTAGTATGTATTGTTTGATAGCCATTCTCTTTTGGCAATGCAATGTAGTCTTTAAGCCTTGAAGGTATAGGATTTAGATTAATATGCACGATACCTAAAGCGCGGTAGCAATCTATCTGATTTTTTACAATGATACGCACCGCAAGTAAATCTAGCATTTCGTCCATACTAATGCCCTTTCTTTGCATTTTTAAATGTATGGAATAGTTGCGTTTAATTCGGCTTTGAATCTCAAAGCTATCCCGCAGAAAGCCATTGTTTAATAAAAGCTTAGAAATCTTTTGTGTGAAATCATTTAGACGCAATTCAAGATTCTGTCTTTTCGCATTCTTTTCTTCTTGTATCTTATTGTAAGAATCAGAATAGATATAATAAAAGCTTTTATCTTCTAATTCATTTTTTAATGAAGACATGCCGAGTCTGTGAGCGATAGGAGCATAAACGACAAGTGTTTCTTCTGCGATTCTTATCTGCTTTGCCGTGCTTAGAGCATCAAGCGTTAGCATATTATGCATTCTATCGCTAATTTTTATGACAAGCACCCTTGCATCTTGTATGCTTGCTATAAGCATTTTACGGAAAGATAGGGCTTGTGCTACAAGCTTTTCATTGCTTGTATCCGAAGTAAGCTCTTCGTTGCGTATCTCAACAATCTTTGTCAAAGCATCTACTAACGCTCCGACTTCTTCGCCATAACTCTCATGGATATAGTCAATCTCACACAATGTATCTTCTACAATATCATGAAGCAACGCAGCACACACCATTGCTTCATCGCCGCCATAATGTGCTACAATACAAGCCACACATATAGGATGCACAACATAGGGTATGCCACTTTTACGCAATTGCCCCTCATGAAACCTTTGTGCGTCCTCTATGGCTTTTACAATTTTTGGTGTAATTGTTTGCAAGGATTCTAATTGCTTTAGTGCATCTTCTATTGTCTCAATTTGTGCTAAATTATCAAAAAAATCCATGTAGCAACCTTAAGGCTTATTATTGTCAATGGCTCAATACTTTGTAGAATCTATTAAAGGTGATTTGCAAGTGTTACTTTACCATCAGCTATTTCTTGCAAGGCAATATCACATGGCTCCATTTTTCTTAGATAATCATCTGGATAATTTAGCAACGGCTGTGCCCCAACACTAAGCTCTTTCACTCTTGCAAACACTAATACAGAAAGCTTATATCTATCATTCCCTGTTTGCTCTAATGCCTTAGCAATTACTTGTTCAGTCCGTGTTACCATTCTATTCTCCAAACACAAAAATAATAAAAGCTTGTATTGTAGCAAAAAAATATTAATTTATATGAATCTCATTTTTATATCATATCGCTTTGTTTTCAAAAAAAATCAGTTCCTTAGCATATTGATTTGATAAGTTTTTTATTCTGTATCTCAAAACTTCATAGCTTACTCAAATAAATGATAAGAACTAGATTTTATGATTCCGTATCCTAAACCTTCCGCCAATCCATAAAAGCAGAGAATACGGAATCTATCAAGTTATTGTTATTTTGATTTTATCGTTCTGTTGTAAAAAAAAATACAACTTCAACATGTGATGTAAGTTTGCAACCCTATTTATTGCAAATCCCGACACACACACAACACCAAAAAAACTTGTGCTTTGTGCTATTATTTAAGCCAAACATCAAAATCACAAATATCCAGCCACTAAAGCTAGAAAATATCCAGCTACACAAGAGCTAAAAACACCGATTAAGCCCGGTAAAATGAAGCTATGATTGATAACAAATCGTCCAATATGCGTTGTGCCACTTCTATCAAACTGAATAGTTGCAAGATCGCTTGGATAAGTTGGCAAAATATAATAGCCATAACATGCTGCTGCAAAGGCTACGATGATTCCAGGTTCAACCCCGATATTTAAAGCTAATGGTACAAATGCTGCAATTGCTGCTGCTTGAGAATTGACAAACTTTGAGATTAAAAGCAGCATAATCGCATAAGTCCAAACATGCGTTGTTACAATATTGCCGAGTGCATCTTTCATCATCGGCGTATGCACAGCAAACATTGTATCCGCCATCCATGAGATTCCAAATACAGCTACAAGTGCAATCATACCAGATTTAAAAATCTCATTGCTACCGATTTTTTTCACATCAGTATTTGTAAAAATAATAATAAGTGAGCCAGCAAGTAGCATAAACATCTGAATCACTGCTACCATTGAGAGTGAATCTATTTTAGGATTCCCCAACGCATCAACTTGTGCTACGCCATTTTTCATTATTTGCCCCCAATTTGGTCGTAAAGAATCAAAAATTCCAAGCAAAGCCACACAAGCAATCGCTGCTAGGAATATCCACATAGCAATCCAGCTACTCTTTGGCAAATCAACACCTAGTAAGGTTTTGCTATCACCATAGACATATTTTTTAAATTCAGGATCTTTGAGTTTAGCTTGAAACTCAGAATCTTTATCCAAATCTTTACCTCTAAACCATGAAAAGATTCCAATACACAATACACCAAAAAGTGTGCTAGGGATAGTGATTTGAAGCAGATTGATATAGCCATCAAATCCTGCAAGTTTATGCTCGGAGTTTAAAAGTAGGGCAGTAGGGCTTACAACCGCAACAGACACAGGCGAGGCAATAATCCCCATTTGTGAAGCAATGGAAGCGGCTGCCATAGGACGCTCTGGACGAATATTATTTTTAATCGCAATATCATAAACGATTGGCATAATCGTATAAACCACATGCCCAGTCCCACATAAAATCGTAAGAAAACAAGTAACAAAAGGTGCTAGAATCGTTAAGAGTTTTGGATTTTTTCTTAGCACTTTTTCTGCGATTTGCAGCATAACATCTAGCCCACCACTTGCCTGAAGTGTAGCACTCGCCACAACAACTGCTAAGATAGTAAGCATAACATCAATTGCTGGCTTTCCGGGCTTAATATGAAAGAAAAATACAAGCATTAAGATTCCAATACCGCCTAAAAGCCCAAGTGCAATACCACCTTTTCTTGCACCATAAAACAGACATATAAGCACGACTAAAAGCTGAATGCCAAACTGCCAACCTTCACTAAGATTTGTGAGAAAATCCATACAACGCTCATAAAATAAAATATGCGAAGTATAGCAAAAAAGCCCTTAAGCTTCATAATAATACTATGTGGTTTTATGTTATTAAATTGTCATTATTGTTTGTGGTGATGGGTAGATTCTATGCTTGAGGCGATAGGGTTATATCATAATAACCTTTTCAATAGATTAAATGGGGGGGGGGGGGGATTCTAAGTTTTACATGCTGGTAAGTTGTTTTACACAGCACGCAATGTAAATTTTATAACAAGTTTCTGCATACAGCCCACAAATATCATATAACAACTACACTATCTTGATTATTCAAAGTTAAGGGCGTGATTCCCTAAGTATTCCCTTGTGGGATGACCGCTTCTAAAGCTCATTAATCGCATGGGATTATAAAGCTCTTTTGGGCTTTGCAAGGCAAAGAGATTAGAATCTATTAAGTCATTTCGCACAAAAAAAGCATTTATACCATTTAAGTTTGTAGCAACTAACCTATAACCTTTTTTCTCTCCAAGATCTGCTAAAGCCTGCAGAGACGCCCCCTGTCTATCCGTGCCATCCCATACATGCTCTTTGTTGTAGGGCATAATCCAGCGAGCTGGTGGTGGGAACTTCGCATTATATTCCACGACAATTACACGCGGATGAATACACTCAATTGCCTCAAAGATATAATAATCATTTCCATCAATATCAATCGACAATAAATCAATTTCATCAATCTTTGCAGCACCATTCTCTTGCATAAGATCATTAATGTTTTCACGCGTGATAAAGGCATTCATCACCTTTAGTCGCCCCTCACTTATTGGACTAGCAAACTTCTCTTGAATCTGTGCTACATATTCACTGCTGCCCTCCATAAAGACGCCATTCCACCCTTGCAGAAGCAAAAAATGTGTATTACTCTCTAGCCCATCTTGCACGCCAAACTCCACAAAGAAGCGATTTGTCGTGCCTATACGATTAAATATCTCTTGTATGATTCCATCTTCATCATTTTGACTATATGCTTTATATCCAAAATGCTCAAGTCGCCTAGGATCGCTGTATTTTTGCGTTGAAAGTAATTGTGTTTGCAGGATTTCAGCTTGCAGTGCATGAAGATTTGAGGTATACCAACCTTGTTCTGCCATATACCCCTTTATTCGCCTTTTAAAAGTAGTGCTTAGAAACATGAGATTCCTTAAATTTAGAATATAGCCTTTACATAAGCAAACGCAACTATACAAAAAAAAAAAAAACGATTCAAGGGTTTTTGGTGTTTTCTTAATATTACATGAAATTTATCTCGCAAACATACAGAGTGGTTTGAGTTGTGATAATATGAAATGCAATTACATTTTTCTCTCTTTACATAATGTTTTATTTACCCTTGATTTGTTTTTTTTTTTTTGTAGAATGCCAAATTCATTACAAATTTTTAAGGAGAAATCATGGGATTTGAAAAGAGTATAAAGGCAAGTGTTTTATCTTTAATGCTTGTTTCTAGTATGGCTTATGCAAGTGAAAGCACAGAAGGTGCAGCCAGAGAGTAAAGGCAGGGCATTTGTTGGCTTACAGGCGGGGACTTCTATGTTAAAAGATAAGCACAAATTGATTGCAAAGCATGATAATATTACCAATAAAGATTCTATAAGCGATTGGAATTTTAGCGTTGCATCTTATGGTGTGCTTGGTGGTTATGAATATTGGTTTAGTAATAATTTGGGAGTAAGGGGATATGCCTTAGTGAGTATGTCTAGCACTTATAGAATGTATGCAACGCATTTTGGGATTGGTGCTGATGCTATGTATAATTTTGTGGAAATTGCTGGCGGAAATATTGGCGTTATTGGTGGATTGCAATTAGGTGGTGTATATTGGGGTAAAGGATATTATATAGCTTATGAACAAGATACGATTAAAAAGCCTCTTGCATTTGATATAGCGTTAAATATTGGTTTGCGTTATTCTCAAGATAAGCATGTGTTGGAGTTAGTCGGTAAGATTCCATTTATAGAATCACGCATTGGCACAAGGGATATTAGCAGGGCTACTGCTTATGCAAGCGATGAAACCTATGCTAGAGAAGTGTATTCAATCACCGCTCGTTATATGTATAGGTTTTAAGATTTGTCATTTTTACTATCCGTATTCGACCATAAAGATATGGAATCTAAGTTATGCCATTTGCGTGTAGCGAAAAATCCTTTAGAGATTTTACTACTTTAAGATATTTCGCTTTTTGTAAGCAATTGTTTATAACTTGCCATCTACTGCCGCATTTTGTATTCTATGTGCTTACTTGCGGCTAAATATTCTATACAACGGAACTGGACTATAAGATTATAGCAAAAAGCAATAAGAGCAGATATGCTACCAAATTTATTTATAAACTATAACTATCCCAATCAAAAATAGTCTTTACCTTTTTGGTTTCATTCAGTTTTATTATATGCGTTTTAGCTTCTTGTGAAGATTCTTTTAAATTATTTTGCTTTTTCTTTGCTGGTTTTAGAATCTCTTTTATAGTTATCTCTTCTGTATTATAAGATTCTAAAATGCCATTTATAATCGCTTTATTTGACATGGTTACTGCGACTTTCTGCCCTATGCTGCATAAAAAATGCTTTGGCTTTTTTAGATTTCTCTCAACACCGGGCGAACTCACCTCTAGATGATATGCCTCCAAATCGCTTAATTCTACATCTAAAAGTGGTGCAATAAGTGTGCTGATATTCTCACAATCATCAAGGCTAATACCCTCTTGCTTAAAGATTGAAATGCGTAAAATCATGCTTTCATTTTCTTTTAATAGCTCAATATCATAGAGTTCTAAGCCTTTTTGTGTGATTAAAGATTCAATCTTATCATGCAAATCTTGTGTTATCATTGCTTTATTCCTTATTTTCGTTATTGCTTGATTTGGCATTAATTTGTGCAAAAATTTTATCAAGATTATTTTGTATTTGCAAACTTTCATCAAACACTAAGGTAATCTTTGGGGCAGTATGCCATGAAGTTGCACTCAAAATGTATTCTTGTATGATGGGACGAGCTTTTTTGAAAGCTTGTAAAATCTTATTTTGCATAGCTTTATCTATGCTGCTTGATTCTATAAATACTTTGGCATCATGTTTGCCTTTTGAGCATTGCACTTTTGTAACTTCTAGTGTGTTAAGCAGACTATCGCCCAAACTTCCTAACGCTTCATTAACTATCTCTTGCAGGAAAGCTTCCCTGCGTTCCTGTAAAATCTTGTTTTGCATGTATTCTCTCTTAATTTAGATTTTATTACCCCGCACTCTAAACCCAGTAGCCATCTACAAGGAATAGATTCTATAATCTAAGCATTGAATAAATGTAGTATTTTGTTGAGATTTGCTCTCTTTGCTTTCGGCATGATAAGAAACATATCAAGCCCCCACCATATTGCCACGCCCACTAAGCCCACATAACCTGTGATAAGCAGACTGAGCGAGACAATGGCTAAATCTGACAAATGCGTAAAAACCGCACTAATCATCAATAAAGCATAAGAGATAAGCAAAAGGCTAACTTTCAACGCACCAATAACCCGATCTCCAATCATAAAGCGACCTACACCAAAAATGCCAAGTATTACACTGCCAACCCAAAACACCATTTGGACATTATAAAGCTTAAGTAAGGGCAAACCTATAACGATTTTTGCAAGCCCCACTTTATCAAGCTTTTTTAGCTTATTTTTCACAAGCGTAACGCCCTCATTTGGAATCTTGTCGTATAGATGTAGCATAATAAGTGATGGGACCATAATTTTCCTTTTACATTACAAGATTTTTTAGTTTGTTTTTAAAAAGCAAACCAAGAATCTCTTCTTCTTTGATTTGATTTGTATGGATTGTGCGTTTATGTTTTGTGCTTAAAATCTCACACAACTCCGCTATACATACAGGACAAACACGCAAGGGATGCTCATAAAAAAGCCTTGTATCTACGCCACTAGAACGCACTCGATAATCAAAGGCATTTTTTGTCGGCACACATACTTTTATTAATTCTTGTGATACTCTTTTTATTGATTCACACCGAATGAAATGCAAGTGCGGTGAATCTTGCTTTGCAAATGTGCGTTCATCAAGAACATAAATATAAGCAGTTGCCAAGTGAAGCTCTGCCCCAATGTATAACTCAAAAAATTTAGAATTGCTGTTAGATAAATCAATTTTCATTCCTTTTTGCAAGGTTTCACTATCAAAAACACTTAAATTTGCTAAATGTTGTAATATTGTTTGTGTTTTGGAAAAAAGTTGCGAATCTTTTAATGATTTTTTTATCGCATGATTGCTTTGTGCTGTGCTTGTGATATTAGATTCTATATGAGTTTTTGTAGGGTGTTGCGTTTTAGTAGAATCTATTGTTTCAATAGATTCTTTTTGTATGGGATTTTGGGTTAAATCCATGTTTGAATTTTGCAGTATGCTTGTATCTGGTATGACTATTGGCTTGATTGGATTTTGAAAGGTTTTTAGGAAAGCATGTTGTGCATTATCTTGCATTATTCTAGTCCCTTTTGGTTGCGTGTTTTATAATTGTATATTTTGGTTAGCATTCTTTACCTTTAATTTTCTTAAAAGATTTTAGCTATCAAACATTACATAAAGTCTAAATTTTCATAAGACTACAAAAAACATGATATATAAAATAGATTCTATTTCTCAATGAAAATCTCATATATTTGTCATTTTGGTAATTGTAAAGACTCTATATTTGGTCTTTTTGCTTGATAGGGTGCGATCTCTTTTTCACTCATTTTTTTCCAAACAAGAGTTTTGCCAAATACGCCTTTTTTATCCTTACTTACACGCACTTTTAGCTTACCATTATCCCACTCTGCATTTACATGATAGGTTGTGCCATTTTGAAAGTTATAGAGTTTACCATTATGATATTCATTATCTTCTTTATTATATGTAAGATTCCATAAAAAGACACTTCCACCGACTTTTCTATCGCGAAGCTTTGGATCGGGATTTTTCACATCATTGCCAGAATCTTTGCCACTTTTATTTGCAAAGCCCACACCATAAAATTTGCCATTTTTTTGAAAAATCTCAACATAAGATTCATCATCTTTTGAAGGTATTGCATACACACCAGCAATATCACTTGCAAACAACACGGAGCTAAAACACAGCATAAAACAAGTTAGAAGAAAACGCATAAAAAACCTTTAATAGAATCTAGTAAAAATAGTTGAGATTGTAACATACAAAAAAACCATATTATAAATATGTCTTACTTTGTGATATATTTTGGAGAATCTCTATGTATCATGGCATAAAAACTCCATGACAGCCATGCGGATTTTCACACCATTTTGCACTTGTGTCAGCACCTTGCAACAAGGACTTGCTAATACATCATCATCAATATCAATGTTTCTATGCACAGGTCCGGGGTGCAGTACGACAATATCTCTTCCTTCAATTAAGTCTTTAGTAATACAGAATCTATTCGCATAATCTTTCAGGCTACCATAGATTTGCGTGTTATGCCGCTCTGTTTGTGTGCGTAATGCCATGATAATATCTACTTCATCAATCACATCTTTTAGGTCATGTGCAGTTTGCAATCGTGTTTTGTATAGAAAATGTGGCGGGGCTACTAGCACGACATTTATACCAAAACGAGTGAGTAACTCAATATTGCTATTTGCTACCCTTGAGTTTTTAATATCACCAACGATTGCCACCTTCTTACCTTTTAGCACAGATAACCCACGCAAACAATCATTATCGCCAAAATGATTTGCCATTGTGTAAAGGTCAAGCAGGGCTTGTGTCGGGTGTGCGTGTGCGCCATCACCCCCATTAATGATGGGGCAGGAAGTAAAATGTGCTAGAAAGTTAGGTGCGCCAGCACTTTTATGTCGCACTATGATTCCATGTGGTTGCATAGCATTTAGCGTCGCAGCGGTATCTGCCATACTTTCACCCTTGGCAGTAGAGCTTTTTGCTACATCAAGGCTTATGACTTCCCCACCAAGATTCTTAATGGCGATTGCAAAGCTACTTAATGTGCGAGTGGAGTTTTCAAAAAATATGGTAATAAATCGTTTATTTTTTAGCGTTTCTCTATTGTCAGTCATGGCTGCAGTGCGTTCAAATATATGCTTAATCTCTTCTACATGTAAATCAGTGGTTTGTATGAGATGCCTTATACTCATGTTTTACCTTAAAGTGTAATTTAGCTAAGTATTATAACAAATTTGCTAGAATACGCAGTAAATCTTTATATGAAAGCCATGTATGCGGATAGTTTTTAGGAATCTTTTATTATTGTTTTGTGTGTTGTGTTTTGGTTGCTCATCATATTTCTCAAAGTCTGAATTTTTAGATACGCCGACTGAGCTATTAGCACAAAATAGTCGCATGGTTTTACTTTCAGGTGTTGATGAAAAGCTAAAGATTGCCGCGAGATTAACGCATTTAAACAGCCTTGATAGTAGCATTTATAATGGTAGGGAATACTTTTTTTTAGAGATATTTAACGATGATGAATATGTTATAGTCCCAGATTCTATGCAGCTTAGCATGTTTGGCAGAAAGCCCTTGTGGATACGCCCGGTAGAAGCTAGAGAGTTTGATGACTTACTCACTTTATATAATAATCTATCTAATGGCTATCTCATTGCGTTTAGATACCCATCTGTTTTTGAAAAAAAGAACATGAAAATAGAGCTTAATATAGAGACCTTTAAACCAGCAGTATTTGACTTTTCATATATTATATTGGATTCAAAGTTGTGAATTTACATGATTTTTATGAGATTCTGTGTATAAATAATTTGAAATCAAATGACATAATATTTTGCTTTCATTATAGGGAATACTTTAGTTCTATATTTTATTGCGACATGGATTTTAGTTTGTCAATGCAAGAATTATTTAATGGCAAAGTTTCTATTTGTATGGTTTTAAGTGGCATATTATTCTTATTATGTTAGCATTATGATTTTGAAAGATTCTGTCTCAAGGAAGTAATATGTGCTTAGCAATCCCCTCTAAAGTCATAAGCATAAATAAAGAAACAAATATGGCAACACTTGATACACTTGGAGTGCAGCGTGAGGCAAGCCTTGATTTAATGCAGGATAATGTGGCTATCGGCGATTTTGTCTTACTGCATGTTGGCTATGTTATGGGTAAAATTGATGAAGAAGATGCGATTGAGAGTCTAAAACTCTATGCAGAAATGCTAGCAGCCATGCAGGAAGAAGATGAAGAGCGACTTATGCTAGAAAAGGCAAATGGATTGTGAGTAGCACTTCATTTAGATTAGTTTATTTGAGGCTCTAGAGTATTTACGCTTGTGATGCTAAACATTAAACAGGATGCGTTCATGTTAAAGATTAGATTCTTCTATAAACCTGTAGTATTAGGCGTAAGGCAAATCTATATTCAGTATTTACCTAGCACTATATTCCACACCTCAAACCATCCAAATAATCATGCTTCGAACATCCGATACCCCCCCCTATTTTTTGAAACACTCTTGGTATGCTAGAAATGTTTTAAAAAATAAGCAAAGGAAGATGGGATGCTGAAAAAATAATTAGTGTGTAGCGTTTTAGCTTAAAATGGAGGCCGTGGTTACATAATTATAAACGATGTGTATGGGATTTGTTGAATCTTAACCGTGTAAAATTAAAGAATATGGGAATATGATATACTAACAACTATTATACTAGGGCTTACGAGTAGCGGTGTATGTTTTTTAGCGATATTGGAGTTTTTTGTAGATAGCGGAGCGATGAATTTCTAGAATATTGGCTGATTGGGATTCCAAGCCCACAAAAATCTAACTTGCCTTATAAGCTTTAGGCTTGCATAAACTCTCTCACAAGTCTCTCAATCTTTGGAGCAGCACTCACAGCAGATTCTATAAAGCACATACTAAAATACTCATCAAACCAGCTAGATTCTAAGTTATTTAATACACTCTTTTTTGCGTATTGGCTAAATTGTGCGACATTTAGCACTTCCCCACTTGTGCCAATGCAGACAAATAAGCTATTATCCGCCGCCCTTAGTCTCTCTAGCTCCCTATCTAGCAGGGCATAGTTTGGGGCATATTCGCTAAACATTACAATATTATGCCGCAAAGATTCTTCCCCACAAGATTCACATATAAGTTTTGGCATAGCCACATAGCCGATATTTGTAATAGTTTCGCAAGATTCACAACGCACTTCAGGTAAGAATCCGTGCAAATGAATGACATCTTTACACCCAGCCAGCTCTAATAAATCATCTACATTTTGTGTAATAACCACTATTTCTTTTGGATATTTTGCCTTAAGATTTGCTATCATCTTATGTGCGGCGTTTGGGGCGACTTGCCCTAATTGTATCCGCCTTTTATCATAGAAATCTAGCACCTTTTTTCTATCCTTAGCAAAACCACTCGCACTACATACTTCCATAATGTCAAACTCTTCCCATAAGCCATCATTATCACGGAAAGTCCGTAATCCACTCTCCGCACTAAGTCCAGCTCCGCTAAATATCATCACTCGTTTAGAATCTTTCATATTACCCCTTTTGCCTTAATAAAAAGTTGAGTTCTATTTTCTTATTATTTTGAGATAAAGTAAAAACTTTTTTCTATACTCAATGCTTCATTACGCTCAATGCAACAAGACACTTAGAATCTAATCCCTACAACCTATATTTATTTTCACTCAATATAAGATTCTAAAAGCGGCATACCACCTTGTATATCCTTACTAAAAGTTTTGCCAAGTATGGAATCTAGCTTTAATGGCGACATGCCAAAACAAGGTCTCACACATGCAATATTCTCAAGGCTTATTATCTCTCCAGCCTTAACATCTTTTGAGACAAACAGGCTACGCCCAAAGTTTCGCCCCTTTTTCTCTTTAGAATCTATATGAGATTCTATAATGGGTAGCAATCCTCTCTCTTTATCACACATTTTAGAACCTGTATCACAGAAATCTTTTGCTAACTCACAAATATCACGCACGCTATTTACCATAAGGCTAAATTCATTCACATCAAGGCTAAATGCACTATCCACACCACCTAAATTCTTATCTAAAATAAAATGCTTTTCAATCACACTCACACCACAGAGTGTCGCCATAAGTGGCACACTAATGCCTAGAGTATGATCTGATAAACCAACCTTTACATTATAGCTTTTCCATTGCTCTTTTATTGCTTGAATATTTGTGAGTTTTGCATCACTCAATGCGGCAGGGTATGCGGATATGCAATAAAGAAGTGTGATAGATTCATTATCCTTTAGAATCTCTAAAGCATTTTGTATCTCATCATCATTTGCTATTCCAAGTGAAAGAATCACGGGCTTTTTTGTCGCTGCTACTGCCTTTAAAAGTGGGGTGTGCATGACTTCAAAGCTTGCGATTTTATAGATAGGGCAGTTTAGATTTTCTAAAAACTCCACCCCTTCCACACTAAAAGGTGTGCTAAAAGATTCTAAACCTAAAGTATGTGCTAGGCTAAATATCTCTTTATGCCACTCCCATGGCATTTGTGCGTCTTCATAAAGCTCCCATAAATATGAATCTTTCCATAATCCATCATTAATCTTAAAATACTCATTTTTATAAGGCAGGGTAAGGCAGCTTGGCTTATATGTCTGCACCTTTATTGCATTTGCACCTGTTTTTGCGATGGCTTCTACACTTTTTAGGGCAATGTCTAGGCTTTGATTGTGATTTGCACTAAGCTCTGCGATAATAAATGGCGTTTGCATGTAATCTCCACATAACAGATTCTATTCAGTATTGTAAGGAAAAATCTTTAAGTTCTTGTGATTTGTGCTTGTGATTTTAGAATCTCTTTGTATTGCTATGTTTAGATTTAGCACAAGATAAACTTAGAATAAAAGACAATAATTCACACAAATTTATGCTATAAAACATTTTCATTTTATATTTTAAGGTCAAGCATGTTTCATAATAAATCTAGCATTTTTGCTTGGTTGCCCGTTTTGTGCGTTACTTTTGGTGCGTTTATCTTTAATACTTCGGAGTTTATACCTATTGGGCTTTTAGGTGCGATTGGCAATGACTTTTCTATGAGTGATTCTGAAGTTGGGGTAATGCTAACTATCTATGCGTGGGTGGTAGCCCTTGCGTCCTTGCCGCTTATGCTCTATTTTGCACAAAGCAATCTTAAATCCCTTATGTTAGGCGTTATTTTTGTATTTGTGCTTAGTCATTTCATCTCTGCTTTAGCACAAAATTTCATTATGCTTGTAGCCTCTCGCATAGGCGTAGCCCTATCTCACGCACTCTTTTGGTCTATCGCCTCTGTTATGGCGGTGCGTGCTGCCCCAAAGGGTAAGCAAAGCAGTGCATTGGGCTTTGTGATTACAGGGAGTTCTCTTGCTATGATTGTGGGGCTGCCGCTTGGGCGTATGATAGGGCTGTATGTGGATTGGCGGGTGAGCTTTTTGTGTATTGGACTTGTGGCATTATGCGTTGGCATTGCTTTCTGGCGGGTGTTTCCTACTATGCCAAATACGCAAAATATTTCGCTAAAAACGCTTCCTACACTTTTGCATAACAAGGCATTTATGAAGATTTGCTTTCTCACACTTGTATTTGTGAGCGGACATTTTAGTGCATATACTTATATTGAGCCATTTTTGGAGAATGTGGCTGGGTTTAGGGCTAATTCTGTTACTTTTATCTTGTGTTTGTTTGGGCTTATGGGTGTGGTAGGGAGTGTGCTATTTGCGAGATTCTATGAGAGATTTCATTTAGCCTTTGTGCGTCTTAGCCTTTTTGGTTTGGGTTTTAGTATGCTTTTATTGTATGTTGTGAGTGAATCTAGTCTAGCTACTACGCTACTTTGTGCGATATGGGGGCTGTGCTTTATGCTTTTTGGTGTGATTTTTCAATCACAAGTGATTGCTGCTGTGCCAAATGCTACGGCGGTGGCGATGAGTATTTATTCTGGTATTTTTAATGTCGGTATAGGCAGTGGGGCGTTGATTGGCGGCTTGGCATATACGCATTTTGGGATAGAATCTATTGGCTTTGTGGCAAGTGGGATATGTGCTTTCGCGGCGTTATATTTTGTGAGTGCTATGGGCTTTGCGAAAGTGTTTAGGAAGTTTAGGCGAGTGTAGCTATTTTTTCTTTTTATGTAAAAGTAAAGTTTGCAAGATAAAAAGGGCAATACCGCAATCAATGATAATATCAGCAAAATTAAATATAGGAAAGTCAAACTTATAATGCCAATAGATATAATCCACAACACCGCCATGTAAGAATCTATCAAGTATATTTGAAGTCCCACCTGCAAGCATAAGCGAAAAAGCAATATAATGCTGTTTAAAAAGATCTTTTTGTGCGAATAAGATTCCAACAATAAGGGCTATAAGACCTACCTGTATGTATTTTAGCCATTCCCCAAGCCATGTAAAAAATGAGAAAGCAACACCTGTGTTAAAGACAAGAGCGATAGAAATTACCGGCATATCAGCAATCATTACAAAATCATGCAAACTTTGTGGCTGTGCGATATAAATCATTGTGTATTTTATAGCTTGGTCTAGGGCTACAAGGAAAAGAAAAAGTATGCTAAAGTGTCGTATTTGCTTTGACATATTAAAACCTTATGTGAATCTAAAATAAAAGCGGCATTGTAGCAAAATGATATAAATATGTCTTTGTAGTTTTGGAAGCCATGTCTCTGCAAAATAAATACAATGGTAGAATAATCGAA
This sequence comes from Helicobacter bilis, assembly GCF_900198365.1. Taxonomy (GTDB): domain Bacteria; phylum Campylobacterota; class Campylobacteria; order Campylobacterales; family Helicobacteraceae; genus Helicobacter_A; species Helicobacter_A bilis_B. Next base: position 16,459 of record NZ_FZMS01000006.1, read on the forward strand.
TATGGAGGCTAGGACCAAGGCAAACTCAATCAAAATGATTTGTTTTTCAAAAGTTAAACATATGAAGCTATATTAAATTTTTGTTTGATAAGTCGGTATAGTCCATAAAGGATATCACACAACCCTTTTATTTTTTGACATCTTCTCTCTTGACAAACACTAGGTGTTAGGCTTTATAATATCGCTCTTAAAGATTTTATGTGTTTGTCTAAACCAGCTTGTTAGCATTTTTCATAGACAGATATTATAGAATCTTAGCTATTTTACTACCCAAAGGAATTTTTATGCTTTTAGAAGAAAACTTAGCCCAAGCAAACAATGGGCAAAAAATCACCGCAAAAGGCTATGCGATTACGCATAAAGATGACACATTTAAGCCATTTCACTTCACTCGCCACGCAATGGGGGCGAATGATATTTTACTTGAGATTCTCTATGCTGGAATCTGCCATAGCGATATACACTCCGCTAGAAGTGAATGGAAAGAGGGAATCTATCCTATGGTCCCCGGGCACGAGATAGCCGGGCGTGTGGTGGCTGTAGGTAAAAATGTGAGTAAGTTTAAGATTGGCGATTATGCGGGGGTTGGCTGTATGGTGAATTCCTGTGGGGAGTGTAGTGCTTGCAAGCAGAGTCAAGAGCAGTTTTGCGAGAATGGCAAGGCGGTTTTTACCTATGACTGCCTTGATTGCTTCCACGATAATGCCCCAACTTATGGAGGCTACTCAAATAATATCGTTGTGAGTGAAAACTTTGCGATACAAGTGCCGCAAAATGCCCCACTAGAGAAGATCGCCCCACTGCTTTGTGCTGGGATCACCACTTATAGCCCCTTAAAATTTAGCAAAGTAAAAAGGGGCGATAAGGTCGCAGTAGCGGGATTTGGCGGACTTGGGCTTATGGCGGTGAAATACGCCCTGTATCTTGGGGCGGAAGTGAGTGTCTTTGCACGAAATACACTTAAGGCTCAAGTTGCTAAGAATCTAGGCGTGAAAGCCCTTTACACAAGTGCGAGTGAATGCAAAGAGCGATTTGATTTTATCATCTCTACCATTCCTACGGCTTATGATGTCAATAGCTATGTGGATTTGCTGAAATTTGGCGGTGAGATGGCGATTGTGGGGCTGCCGCCTGTGGAGCTAAAAACGCATATTGATGTAACAAGGCTTGTTTTTTCTGCGGGGAAAAAGGTGTATGGCTCGCTTATTGGCGGCATAAAAGAGACGCAAGAAATGCTAGATATTTCCGTGCAGCAGGGAATCTACCCTGAAGTAGAAATTATTAGTGTAAATGACATTGACAAAGCATATAGCAATCTTACAAACGGCAAGGCAAAATTCCGCTATGTGATTGATATGGGAAGCTTGGAGGGGGAGTAATTTTAGTAGATTTTAATTCTCCGTTTAGACGGGCTATCTCATATACCCATAACCCACATAGATTTGACAGGAAATCTAGCTAGATTCTAATACTTTTTACTTATCTTTTGGTGGGTTATCATCGTGCATTTTTTCTGGCTTGCTAGGCACTATGCTCGCATCATCGCCTAGCTCTTTTGGCTCTGGCATTCTGCCATTATCAAGGTGGCTTAATAATGCCTTTTTAAACGCTAAGGTAGAATCCACTTTATAGTATTTTCCGCCGCTATCCTTGCTTAAGCCTTGCAAAAACCCCACTTCTTCACCCAAAGCAAGCTATGAAACACCACTTGATTGATAGCAAGTTCTGGCTTTCCTTGCGTGATGTTGCGATTGAGACTTTTCATCGTGCTAAGAAGTGTTTGTGCGCGGAAGCTATCTGGAGGTGTTGGGTTACTTGCAAAAATATATAGCTCTTTTACCAGCCCATTATCCTTAGTGAAATGCTTCATACTCTCAATCATAGCGACATTAAGAAGATAGAGATACTGCGGATTTAGGCTAATCTCTTGCACCGCTTTATCAAATGATTTTGGCTCATAAAATGGTCCAAGCGGGTTTGCAAGCATACTTTTATAGTCATTGACAATCGCCTTTGTGAAGTGCTTAGGCTTATAGATTCGCTTTGCAATATAGGGGGGGGGGGGTGATTTCCTTGAAAGCCTTAATATAGAGGTGCAAACTAAAAGTGTTGCAATACACAAAGCCCATTTCCTTATAAGGCTTTTCACGCAAATAGATTCCAAAATCGCCATTTTGTTGCGAGAAATTTACTAGCGTAAAGCTTGTCTTTTTACACACAGAAGTGATACGCAAAAGCCCAGCCCCACTAGTATCAAGGCTATATACAAACTGCTTATCATCACTCATATAGCTCCCATCTTTTTGCAAGATTCCACCATTTAGGATTCTATCTGCAAAGCAAATTTTTTTATCCGTGCTAGAAGACTAGATACTCTGCCCATCTTTAGCATAAATCACGCCTTGTTGCTCTTTATGCTGCTCTAAACTCTGCTTAGAGCAGTCCATACCATTGATAAGATTATTAAGCTTTTCAAACACGACTTTTTCATCAATTTGGTCAAACTCTGTCATTTTCACTTCCTTTATGCGAGATTTACTTGTCTTTAATCATTGCGTATTTTTCACTAATCAAAGGCAAATACGCGTAGTAATAGCGGACTTTGTAACTCTAAAGTTACTTTTGGAATCTAATGCTATAATTTTATTTATATTATTTTAAGGATAAAAATGCAAAAGAAAATGACATATTTGGAAGTGGCAAAAGCTGTGTTAGAGAGTGTAACTACTCCGCTTAAAGCACCGCAAATTTGGGATATAGCGGTAGAAAAAGGATTAGATAAGAATCTAAAAAGTATCGGCAAAACCCCACAAGCAAGTATGGCAGCATTGCTATATATAGATGTCCGCGATAGGCAAGATTCTATCTTTATGAAAGCCTCTACTAAGCCCACAACCTTTTGGCTAAAGGCGAGAGAGAATGAATTGCAAAAGGGATTAGAATCTCTAATGCAGACAAGCAAGACAAACTATGAAAAGCAAAAAGAAAGGGTGCTTAAAGAGCGGGATTTGCACCCGCTGTTTGTGCGATTTGCAAAAGATTATTTTGATGTGTATGCAAAGACCATTAAGCACGAAAAAAGCAAAAAGACACAAAGCAGGCAGGATAAGTGGAACTACCCTGATATTGTGGGCGTGCATTTTCCTTTTAATGATTATAGTGAGAGAGAAACGCTAGAGCTAAGTCAGAATCTAAACCGCCGCGATTTTAAGATTTACTCCTTTGAGCTAAAAGTTTCACTTGATTTTAGCAATTTGAAAGAGAGCTACTTTCAAGCGGTGAGTAACTCTAGCTTTGCAAATGAGGGGTATTTGGTCGTATTTGAAGAGCTAGATTCTGAAGTGTTTGATGAGCTAAGAAGGCTTCATAGTAGCTTTGGCATTGGGCTTATAAAGCTAGAGCTAGAGCCTACTGAATCTTCTGTGCTTTTGCCATCGTTGGTAAGAAACTTAGACTTTAAAACCATTGATATGTTAGTGAATAAAAATGCGGATTTTAGGGAGTTTATTGACACGATAAATGGCGATATACAGACAAATGATAAAAGGCGAATTGCTCTGCAGTATTATGACAGGGTGCTAGATGATGAGAGTTTGGATAGGTATTTGAGTGAGAAGGGCTTAAGGGGTTAAGCTTTTTTAGAATCTTGCTTAAACTTTTGTGGGGAGAAGCTTGATTTGGGGTGAAAACTGAAGCTAGAAAAGGGGTGTTTATGCGACTTGTTATGATTATGCTATGTGTGATTTGGGCGATAATGACATTAGAGGCTAGTGCTTTAGAATCTAAGCAAAAATGTCTTACCCAAGAGCAGATAGAGCAAAAAGCCTTTGCTGTGCGTGTAAGCAAGGAGTGGTTTGACATAGATAAAGTGGAATCTATGTTGAGTAGGCTTAAAAGTTTATATCCGCAAGTCATATTTGTTAGGGCGTTATCGTGGGGGAATGAGAGCGAGATTCTAGCTTTTGAAGTGCCTGTAAGAGATGTGCGTGTGATAGGGCATAAGGATGATAAGAGTAGCGTTGATGATTGGTTCCCTAATGGCAAAGGGTATTGGGACTTTAGGATAAATGGGCGTGAGATATTGTCTAAAGAGCATTTGCCAAAGGGCAGTGTCTTAGCAGTCCAAAGTGCTACGCCCGGGAGTGCGAGTATTGGCGGGGTGGTGGAGTTTGTGCTTGAAAATGGGGTAAAGATAGAGCATAGAATCCACGAAGATGCCATAGGCACGGATTATTTTTACAACGCACAAGGGGAGATGTTGGTAGAGTGCAGTGCGATAGATTAAAGATTTTTTGTGTGAGATGAGAATCTTAATGGACTAAAATCACTTTAAAATATAAGAGTCTAATACAAATCCACTAAAATATAGAAGTGGAGAAAACGGACTAGATTGGCTTTGAAAAGATAAAAAAGCTTACTCTGGCAGAGGAGAAGGGATTCGAACCCTCTGAATCTTCCGTGCTTTTGCCATCGTTGGTAAGAAACTTGGATTTTAGAACTATTGATATGCTAGTGAATAAAAATGCGGATTTTAGAGTGTTTATTGACACGATAAATGGCGATATACAGACAAATGATAAACGGCGAATTGCTCTGCAGTATTATGATGAGGTGCTAGATGATGAGAGTTTGGATAGGTATTTGAGTGAGAAGGGCTTAAGGGCTTAAGCTTTTTTGCAATCTTGTGGGACTAAACTCTTGTGCGGTTTGTTGCGATTATGATTCTAGTGCTTAGCGTATTGGGAGTTAAATTTTAGAATCTTAAAAGCTTTTTAAGAGATTTTATAGGCATATAAAATAAATTTATTTCTTTGTGGCTATTTGTGTTTTATATAAACAATATAAGTAGGATTATGTCTCAAAGAAGTTTGTTGTATTAAGGGGCAAAAATGGCGGTGATTTATCTTGCTGGTGGTTGCTTTTGGGGAGTGCAGGGCTATTTTGATAGGCTTAAAGGTGTGCTAGATTCTGTTGTTGGCTATGCGAACTCTCAAATTGCAAATCCATCTTATGAACTTGTGTGTAGTGGGACAAGTGGGGCGGTTGAGACCTTAAAGCTAGAGTATGATGAATCTGTGCTTTCATTGCGTGAGATTATGGAGCGGTTTTTATCTATCATTGATCCTTGTGCGTTGAATTATCAAGGCAATGATAGGGGGACGCAGTATCGCAGTGGTGTGTATTATGTGGATTTAGAGAATGAGAATGTAATAAGAGAATGCTTGAGAGCGTGGGAGCAAAGGCAGAATCGCAAGGCAGTTACAGAGATTCTGCCTTTAGTTAATTTTTATGAAGCAGAAAGTTATCATCAAAAATATTTAGAGAAAAATCCAAATGGCTATTGCCATATTGATATAGATACTGCTTTGCGAAGTTTTGGACGAGTTCAAATAGAATCTGAGGAATAAATAATAGTTTCGATGAATTGTGATGAACTAATAATTGAATTTCGTAAAAGAGTTTCTGAAAGATCGAGCTATTTAGGGGGATATTAGATGAGATGAAGCAAGGCTTAGATGTAAGCAATCTAGGCGATGAAGCCTATCAAAACAAGCTAAAAGGACAAAGGATAGAAATGCCCGGAGGCAAAGGCATTGGCAGTGATGCTGGTATAAGAAATCGCATAGATATAAATACAATCAAGCAGTATTTTAACACTATACAAAATAGCAAAGCCTTAAAAGAAATCGCCGAGCTTTTAGGTAGACTAGAAAAAGAAAAGGAAGAAAGTGAAATACAAAAAATAAAAGAGTTAAAAAGCTATTCCTATACGCAAATAATCCCCACAAAACGCTACAAAGAAGAGATATGCGGGGTAACTTTAGGCAGAGATTTAGAGAATCTTTTACCACAAGAATTAGCAATACTAGAAGATGGGATTTTAGAACTATTGTTTACTTTAAAATATTTCACAACTGCTTGTTTTTGCTATGAAAAGCAAGGTTATCACTTTTAACCGAAAGCTTGAGTATTTATTAACATTAACCTTTTTACTTTTAAAATTCACTACGCAAAAACATATCAGCCTCCCTTTTTTTACTTTCTTTGTTTATGTTGAAATAAGTTTTTATCATTATTTTAAATATTAAAATCTATTACTTTATTGATATGTTAGCACCAATATAATGCGTATTATTTGTATAATAAATGCTACATTAATACTATTTTGTAGTTTATTTGATTAATTTTTATTATTAAATAAATATATTATTATGTTAATAAAATATTTATTTTTGATTATTTTTATGTAAAACAATATACAAATAAGTAAATTATAAACACTATATTATTATTAAAGTATATGTATATAAGGCTTTAAATAACAAGAAAATAGATATTTATATTAGCCTTATATGTGTTTATTTTCTACTTTTAGCATTTAAGCTTTATAATTTTTAGCATTCTTAGGTTCTACATGTGGCGTAGGTGTAGCAGTAAAGCCTCCATTTTGCATAGCTTGTAACATTCTCTCTTGGTAGCCTTGTCTATCTCTACCTGTTTGTCCTGCTATTCTTTGTGCCATGCCACTCATGCCCATTGCACTTGCTACCCCACTTGCTATACTTCTGCCAACGCCATTTTGTCCGCCTGTTTTATAGTTTAAATCATTTTTTGCTTGTGTATAACCTTTAAAGCCTTGTTTTGCCATAGCGCCTGCCCCTTTTATTAGAGAATTTTATTGAGTAACCAAAGTAATATTTTTATAAAACCTATCTTTGAAGCTAAAAATATAATTACAATAAGAATCAATAGAATAATTTCACTTTCAAACCAAACCTTTCCTATTTCTACAATTATATCTGTCATTTCTAGTTCCTTTTACTCTCAAAAAATGTTGATGTGAAGTCAGGTTGTCCTATGTCATTACGCTTAAATTTTTTAATTTTTTCAGGTTTAATTGTGTCTGCTTTCGCAGGATTTGTTTCTTTTATTGTATCTAATGCCATACTTGCATATAGAGTATTCATATTTTGGCATTCATATTTTGCATAACTTCATATTGTGATACTAAAACTTGCAATATCATGCTTTGTGTTCTTAGCAAGGCTTCTTGCTTTTCCTTATCATTCATCGTTCTAATTTTTGTATCGCTTAGTTGTTTTTGAATCTTACTCATCATTTCTTGTGTGTCTTTTCTGTAAAGCATGTTATATTTACTGCCATTGCTTGCACTGCCCTCTGTGTAGAGATTGTATGAGTTTAACACTTTATTGACACTTTCATTTTGTGTTTTTGCAATATTTTGTTTTCGTTTATCTTCTACTTCTTTTGCTTTTACAATCTCTTTGCGATAATTATCCATATCTCCATTTTTTAAATATGTTTTTGCATTTGTATTGCATGATTTTCTTTATTTTCCTCATGTTCTTGTTCCTTAGTAGCTGTGGGTTGTATAGTCGTAGTAGTTGCAATATCTTGCGTATTTTCATCATGTTCCTTTATATTAGAATCTTGTGTTTGCTGTATCATCTATATTCTCATTTTTACCTTGCAGCAAAGGGGATACATTAAACCTTCAATCTGCAAATCAATATGTAAAAGTTTTTTTTCACATTGTGGAAAACTTGCAACAAGCCTTTCTATCACACCTTTTTCAAGCTTGCATTATAAGCTAGGACAAGGGCATTTGGCGGGATAGAATCTAGCAGGGCCTTGATGAGATTAATTCTTGGGTCAATACCACTTTGAGCTAAAAAACTCCTTGTGTTCTAGCTTACCATATGCCTAAAATAATAAATTTATAAACTCCAAGTAAGCTAAGTGGAAAGAGACTTGAGATATTAATAATAGTTTGATTTCTAGGAAATATGCTTGTTTTGACGGCAGTGCTTTACAAAAAAAACGATGTTATAATTCTACTTCTTTTTAAGGAAAGTATAAAATTTGGAGGAATGTATGTTAAGACATAACAAAAGAGCAGTGGGCGTTATTTGTGGGTTGGCTTTAAGCATGGAATCTATGCTAGGTTCTGGTTTTCGCTTGACAGAGCAGAGCTTGAATGGCACGGCACTTAATTCAGCATTCGTTGCAGGGGCTTATGGAGCAGATTCTACCTACTATAATCCTGCAAATATGAGTTTAGGTAGGGATAGTGATAAGTGGGAGTTTGAGGCGAATGGGACACTTATTTATATCCCTAGTTTTTCATTTGATACTGAAAATAGGGATATGGGGATAAATGTTGAAGCGTCTGGTCTCAGTGGTTTGGTAGCTAATGGGCATTTCTGTGAAAAAGATGGACATTCAAATAAGGTAAATAATAAAGTAGAACCCGGTGTGCCTTGCGGTGCTGCAAGGGTTGGTGGATATGCGACTACAACCTTGCAGCCGGTCCCAAAATTCTTTTTAAAATCTCGTGCCTATGAGTTACCATTGGGCATGAAAACAAACTTTGGCTTTTCATTTACTACACCTTCTGGTCTTGCTATGCAGTGGGATGGTGTCGGTGGTGGATTCCTAAAAGATGTAAGTATTGCTATGATGAAGTTTAATCCTGTTGTATCTATAGCTTATGATAATATTTTTGCCTTTGGTGCTGGTGTAAGGGCGATTTATGCCTTTGGTGATTTTTCTAATACGCTTTTTGTGCCGATAAAACAAGATGTAAATATGGGAGCTATTCTTGGTAATATTCATAGCTATGGCACGACAAGAGTTGAGCAGGTCTCAAATGCGAGTTCATGGGGATTTGGCTATAATCTTGCAGCGACTTTACAACCATTTGCAAAGCTTGAAAATAATATGTTTCAGAATCTAAGACTAGCGGTTACATATCGCTCTAATGTGCATTGGGATATGCAGGGCAAACTCTCGGCGAAGTCTTATATCTATCAGGGTAGTGGCACGGGGCTTACTGGGACATTGGTTGAGGGCTATATCGGTATGAATGCGGATTTGACACTTGCTACTGATTTGCCGCCTATTATAAATGTCGCCTTGTCGCAAGATTTTGGGAATCATAGAGTAGAGTTTGTGTGGGAACATACGCTTTGGGGCAAAGCTAAAATCTTTGAGTTTGGCTATGCAAATCAAGTGTTTGATACAAGCAATCTCACTGGAAGTAGTACAGCTTTAGGACAGATTAAACCTGATGAAATGCTGGATGCGGCTGACTATTCTGCAGTGGCGTATGGAAATGGCTGGAAAGATTCTAATGCGTATCGTTTGGGATATACATATTTTGGGGAATCTTATAAGATTATGGGAAGTATCGCCTATGATGAGACACCAGCCCCACAAGGTAAGTTTGGCATACCTGATGCAAATGCATATATGTTTGGCTTAGGTTTTAGGAAAAGATTCTTAGATGATAGGCTAGATTTAGGTTTGGCTTATTCACTTGCACTAAAAGATAATAGAAAAAGCTTTATAGCTTCTCATGATGGATTTGGGCAGTTGCATTTGCTTACTCTTGGGGCAAAATATTTATGGTGATATAAGGTGTCTCTATATAACTTGTGATATAATACGACAAACCGCATTTAGGGGATTTTATGTCAAAAGTATATTTATGCTCATTTGCTGATACAAGACTTTGTTTATCAGCTTTAAGATTCTATCAGCAAGCAAAAGCTATGCAAGTTTTTGACTATATTTTCTTATACAATGAGACAAATTTGGATAAAGAGTTTAGAGACGCCATGAGTAATCAAGCGTGTATAAACGGGGGGGGGGGGGTAACCAGAGGCTTTGGCTACTGGTGCTGGAAACCACAGATTATCTTACAAACTCTACAACAAATGAATGAAGGTGATGTTTTATTCTATATTGATATAGGCTGCGAATTTCAGATTGAGGGCAGAAAGCGACTACAAGAGATGATAGATGAGATAAGAAAAAATGAGATTATGGGGGTAATGGTGGGTGGACATCACATCGAAAAAGTATGGACAAAAGCAAGTGTATTTCAGCATTTTGGCGTTCTAAATGACAAACATTATACAGATACAAGACAGATTGCTAGTGGTCTTGTCATGCTATGCAAAACACAGAGAACACAAGCCATTATGCAAGAGTGGCTCAATGTCTTTTATCATCATTTTGAACTTGTTGATGATAGCCCAAGCCCTATACCCAATGATGAAAGCTTTATAGAAAATAGGCATGATCAAAGTATTTGGAGTATTCTCAATAAAAAACATAATATTGTAAATTTTGATGGTGTTGATTTTACGCAAATGGCAGTCAATCCAGAACAGCATCCAATAGTTACTGCGCGTAATGCAATATATTGCAGCTTTATCACATCATCTACAAACTCTACTGCAAATAGATATTTAAAGGTTATGTGGATAATACCTGCTTTAATTAGCAAACTACACCCTATTCGTTCAGGCAGAAGATATGCACACACTTTGAAAAAGTTTTTATTGCATTATTCTTTCGTTCATAAAAATTAATAACTTGTATTAACTTCCTTATTTTAAAAATCAACATAATAAAAAACCAAATGTGAAAAATATTCACACCAAATAATTCTTCCGTAATATTTCACAAACGACTATATATAGGCATTTTCATAACTTTGTAAAATAGATATTCCGTTAATTTGTAAGAAAATTTATATTAAAGTTGTAATTTTAGTTTTTATTAAGTTCTAGCTATGTTATAATTAAAGGTGTTAAGCATATTTTATTAATAAATAAAGGAGATATTATGTCATACGCAAGTAATGTTCTCAACAAATTAAAAGAGCAATATCCTTCACAGACACTTTTTCATCAAGCTGTGGAGGAAGTTTTTGAGTCCCTTGAACCGGCACTTCAAAAGGATAAGAGGTATGAATCTTATGCCATACTTGAGCGTCTTACGATTCCTGATAGAGAGATTCATTTTCGTGTAAGTTGGGTTGATGATAAGGGCAAGATTCAAACAAATCGTGCCTACCGCATTGAGTTTAACTCTGCTATTGGACCATACAAAGGCGGGCTAAGATTCCACCCAAGCGTAAATGATAGCGTGATTAAATTTTTGGGCTTTGAGCAGATTCTAAAAAACTCCCTTACAACACTTGCTATGGGCGGCGGTAAGGGCGGAAGCGACTTTGACCCAAAGGGTAAAAGCGAAGGTGAAATTATGCGGTTTTGTCAAAGCTTTATGAATGAGCTGTATCGCCATATCGGTGCGACTACCGATGTCCCAGCGGGTGATATTGGCGTAGGTGGGCGAGAGATAGGCTATCTCTTTGGGCAGTATAGAAAGCTTACAAACCGCTTTGATGGGGTGCTTACAGGTAAGGCTATCCCGTGGGGTGGAAGCCTTGTAAGGACAGAAGCCACAGGCTATGGTTGCGTGTATTTTGCACAAGAAATGCTAAAAGCACGAGGCGAAAGCTTGGAGGGTAAAATTTGTAGCGTATCTGGTGCTGGAAATGTAGCCATTTACACAATTGAAAAGCTCTATCAACTTGGGGCAAAGCCTGTAACGGCAAGTGATTCTCAAGGTATGATTTACGATAAAGATGGCATTGATTTGGCATTATTAAAAGAGATTAAGGAAGTCAAAAGAGCGTCTTTAAGCGAATATGCAAAAGAGCGACCACAAGCGGTTTATACGCCAATTAGCCAGTATCCAAAAGATAGCAATCCTGTGTGGGCTGTGCCTTGCTTTGCGGCATTCCCAAGTGCGACACAAAATGAGCTTAATGGCAATGACGCAAAAACTCTTCTTGCTAATGGCTGTAAATGCGTGAGTGAAGGGGCGAATATGCCTTCAACCATTGAGGCGGTGCATCGGTTTATTAACGCGAAGATCTGCTATGGACCGGGCAAGGCTGCAAATGCTGGTGGTGTGGCGGTGAGTGGGCTAGAAATGGCACAAAATGCAAGTATGAATCCGTGGAGCTTTGAAGTGGTGGATAAGCGATTGCATAGCATTATGGAAAGTATTTTTACAAATGCAAGTGAGACGGCAAAAGAGTTTGGCGATCCTACAAACCTTGTGCTTGGTGCAAATATCGCAGGATTTAGAAAGGTTGCTGGAGCGATGATTGATCAAGGCGTGATTTAACCCCTGCTTGTAGATTCTAATACCTGCAACAAATTGTTATGTTGAGCGAAGCAAAATATCTAATCACATGGAATCTAAAAAAAAAGATTTTTGCCTACGGATCAAAATGACAGGGATATAGATTTTGTATTGTGAGAATCAAGCATTTTTCTCTTAAATACAGTAAAACCTCTTAAAATTATAAGAAAGCACAAAATGGCTTTACTGCCACACAAGCACAACTCATAAACGAAGTTATAGAAATTAAAATTATAACATTATGATACTTCCTTATAGCTTTGTAACTCATTATACAAACTATCGCGTTCTATGGGTATAAAACCTGCATCTTTTATTTGATAAATCATTTCTTCCTTACTCACACCATTGCGACTTTTCGCCCCAGCGGCTGATTGTATGCTCTCATACTCGATTGTCCCATCCATATCATCTGCACCAAATTCTTGAGATACAATGGCAAGGTTAAATGAGAGAGACGCCCAGTAAGCCTTTAAATGCGGAATATTTTGCAATAAGATTCTAGCAATCGCCATAGTTTTTAGAATCTCTTGTGCGCTTGGGGCTTCCTTTGCCTTTAAAAAGTTATTATCCCGTTGATACAGCAGGGGAATAAAGGCATTAAAGCCGCCTTGTTTATTATTGGCTTGTTCTAATGAAGTCTGAATCTCTCTTAAACGAAGCATGTGATCTATCCTGTGATGTCTCTCTTCAATATGTCCAAAAAGCATAGTTGCATTACTCATTTTGCCAAGCTTGTGCCATAGTTTATGTATGCTAAGCCATCGTTCTGCATTTGCCTTACCATGACAAAGTGTTTTTCTTATCTTTTCATCAAAGATTTCTGCACCACCGCCGGGCAGGGAATCAACTCCAGATTCTATTAAATCATTTATGACTTGTTCTAAAGGGAGATTAAACTTTCTTGTGAGATAGTCAATCTCTGCTGCACCCATTGCTTTTATGTGAATATGTGGCACAGAATCTTTTACTGCACGAAACATATCTAAATAATGCTGATATTCATGCGTTGGGTGATGAGCTGCTACAATATGCACCTCTTTTGCACCATTTTTATAGGCATTAACACAGAGATTTACCACCTCATCAATACTCATGCTATATGGATTTGGATTCTTACGACTTGCTGAAAACGCACAAAATTTACACACATCAGCACAAATATTTGTAGGATTTATATGGCGATTGATATTAAAAAATACCTTTCTATCAAAATAAGATTCTCGTATTGAATACGCTGCATTCCCAAGCTCATAAATATCATAATCATAAAGTTTAGCAAGAGTTATTGCATCAAGGTTTGCTATATCACCACGCACTGCTTTATCAAGTAAATCCATAGTATTCCTTTTTATTTTGTAAAGCGTAATTATACGATAAAATCGCAAGGAAACATAAGTCATACATGTATTTCTTTACATAAAAATGCTAATATGTGCGTTTTAGATTCTACAAACTAAAGATGATTACACATATTCACATAGCAAAGATGAAAAAGGAATAGAGTGCAGATTCAGAGTATTAAGGTTTTACTTGCAGGGTATTTAGGTGTCATTTTGCTTGGGACATTAATCCTAAGTATGCCGCCTATGTATCATACGAATGTGAGCTTTTTAGAAGCGCTTTTTACAAGTGTTTCGGCGATGACTTGCACAGGACTTGCTATAAAGAATACAGGACTTGACTTTACTACTTATGGACAGATTGTTATTTGCGTGTTAATTCAGCTTGGTGGCTTTGGACACATGAGTATGGCTGGAATTCTTTTCTTACTTATTGGCAAAAGGCTTAGTGCTGCTGAAAAAGATTTAATAAATGTCGTTGATAACCTTAATAATAACTCTGTGCAAGGCATTGATAAAGCGATTTTAAAAGCAATTGTGTTTGTATTAATCGTGGAGTTAATCGGGGCGTCCCTGCTTTGCCCTTATTTTGTATGGCAGCTTGGCGATACTAAAGAGGGCATGTGGGTTGGAATCTTTCATGCTATTTCTGCGTTTAATAACTCTGGATTTACCATACTAAAAGATGGCTTATTGCCCTACCAAGCAGATATTGTCGTGAATCTTGTGATCCCTATGCTTATTATTATCGGTGGTTTTGGCTATCTTTCATCACTGGAATTTTCACATTTTTGTTATGCAAAGGTGCGTTATAACCGCTTATTTACACACAAAGCCCCCCGAATGCGATTAAGCCTTAATACGCGTATTGTGTTTGTTATGAGTGTGTTATTGCTTATTTGCGGTATGATTAATGTGCTTATTTTTGAGTGGTCAAATCCTAGAACACTAGAAAATGTGCCATTTTGGGATAAGATTATGAATGCCTTTTTTGTATCTACAAATTATAGGACTTCTGGTTTTCATATCTTTGATATTAGTGGATTTGAAGAGCGGACAATGTTTTTTTCTATCTTTTTTATGATGATAGGTGGTGGACCGGGGGGAACTGCTGCGGGGATTAAGGTTACAACCTTTGCGGTGCTTGTAGCCCTATCTATTGCTATTGTTAAGAATAGGAAAAATACTACGATTTTTGGACGCACAATACCGCAAGATATTGTGTCAAAGGTATTTTGTGTATTTATTATCGCCCTTGTTTATCTTTCAGTAGCGACCTTTTTTCTGGCTATATTTGAGCCAAACATTCCTTTTTTACCACTTTTATTTGAAGTGGTATCAGCATTTAGCACCGTTGGAATGTCAATGGGCGATGGAGACTCCCTTAGTCTTTGTGCGGATTTTAATACGATTGGACTACTTATTATTATGATTTTAATGATTTCTGGTAAGATTGGAATCTTAGCCTTTACGCTCATATTTATGGGTGGGGCAAGGACAAAGCATGTGCAGTATGTGCAAGAGAAGGTATTAATTTAGAATCTTTAATTTAAAGGATAAATCATGGCAAAAAGTTACGCAGTGCTAGGGCTTGGTAAGTTTGGCTATCATGTAGCTCTTGGACTTGTGGAAAATGGTGAAAATGTGATTTTATGTGATAATACAGAATCTAGCTTTGTTAATTTACGCGATAAAGCAGAACAGATTTATATCATCGATTGCACAGATAAAATCGCTTTGAAAGAAGCTGGGGTAAATGAACTTGATATAGTAATCGTAAGCATAGGCGAAAACATTGAGGCAAGCATACTCACCGTTATGGCATTAAAAGAATTAAATAATAAAAAAATCATCGCAAAAGCTATATCAAGCACACATGGAGCAATCCTAGAAAAGCTTGGTGTAGATGAAGTGGTATATGCAGAAAGACAAGCGGCAAATCGATTGCTTAGTGAAATCACAGAATCTAATGTCGAAGAGATTGAGCTAAGTGCAAATATGCGTGCATGTAAGGCTATTGTAACAAGCTATTTTGTAAAGCGAAGTGTTGGCACAATACGAGAAGAAGATAATGTAAAAATCGTTGCTGTGCGTAGAGGTGAAACTTGGAATATTGATGTAGATTCTGATTTTATTTTACAAAGAGGCGATGTGGTGCTTTTCTTAGGACTGACAGAACATATAGAAGCGATTATGCAGACTTTGGAAGAGTAGTATTGTGTAGTTGATGATAGATGGCTTTGTAATGATTTTATGATTTATACATTTTCTGTTTTATATAATATACGCAATATCTAAGGTGTAATCTTAAGAATCTAGGTTTTATGCAACTTGTTTTAACACAATAAAAGGACAATAAAATGATAATGCTTGATGTTTATATGCGTTTTGAGATAAAGGATAATGTTATTGATTTGCTACTTGCAAATGGCTATGATGATTTCTTTTTCATTGAGGCAAAGAAGTATGCAGCAAAAAATATGCTTTTAAGCGATGAAGAGCAAGTAAGTGGGCGGCAAAACTATGCTATTATTAAGCTTTACTTAAACGACACTGCTGCGGGTATGCTTGCAAGTCTTATTAAAGAAGAGTTTAAAGATGTGCGTGTATTCGCAGTAGAGTGTCAGCCTCTTGCATTTTTTGGCATGTAGTTTTAAAGGTATGAGTTTATACGCAAAGTGAGAATCTTAATAAAGTTTTATATGGGACTTTTAGATGAAATCGTTTAAATAGCCATTAACACAATCTTTTTACGATATAATCAAGGCTTTATTCAAAGTTAAAGGAATCTATATGGCAAAAGTCGCATTAATCACGGGTATAACAGGGCAAGATGGGGCATATTTAGCAGAGTTTTTACTCAATAAAGGCTATGAAGTGCATGGCATAAAGCGTAGAAGTTCGCTTTTTAACACCGATAGAATCGATCACATATATCAAGATATTCACGCAGAAAATGTGAGATTTCACCTGCATTATGGGGATTTGACAGATTCTACAAATCTTATACGCATTATGCAGCTTGTAAAGCCAGATGAGGTGTATAATCTTGCCGCAATGAGTCATGTAGCTGTTAGTTTTGAGACACCAGAATATACTGCAAATGCCGATGGTATAGGCACGCTTAGACTTTTAGAGGCGATTAGAATCTTAGGCATGGAAAATAAAACAAAGATTTATCAAGCTTCTACAAGTGAGCTGTATGGCTTAGTCCAAGCAGTCCCACAAAATGAAAATACGCCATTTTATCCACGCTCACCTTATGCGTGTGCGAAACTCTATGCTTATTGGATTACGATCAATTATAGGGAGGCATATAATATTTTTGCGAGTAATGGGATCTTATTTAATCATGAAAGTCCTATTCGCGGTGAGACATTTGTAACGCGTAAAATCACACGCGGTGTGAGTAAAATCGCACTTGGACTGCAAGATAAACTCTATTTAGGCAATCTTTCTGCAAAAAGAGATTGGGGACATGCAAAGGATTATGTAGAGGCGATGTATCTTATCTTGCAACAAGACAAGGCACAAGATTTTGTCATCGCAACAGGTGTTACCACAGAAGTAAGAGATTTTGTGAGATTAAGCTTTAAAGAACTTGGCATAGATATTGAGTTTAAGGGTAGTGGTGTAGATGAAGTGGGCATTGTAGCAAAATGTAGTGGTGATTATAAGCTGCCTATTGGTAAGGAAGTCGTAGCGGTTGATTCTCGCTATTTTAGACCTACTGAAGTGGATTTATTATTAGGTGATCCAAGCAAGGCACAAAAGATTCTAGGCTGGAGTCCAAAATATGATTTATCAATGCTTGTTGCTGACATGATGCAAAGCGATTTAAAGCTGATGCAAAAGGATAAATATTTAAAAGATGGTGGCTATACGATTATGCGATATTTTGAGTAGAGGTTTTAGATTCTAAAGAGAATGCAATATGAAATATACAAGACTACAAGGGTTATATGGTATCAGTGATACAAAGCTAACACCTACAAAGATTTTAATCCCACAATTACAAAAAGCAATACAAGGTGGTTTAAAGATATTTCAATATAGAGATAAAGATTCTAAAGATAGTGAGATTATAGGATTTGTGGGGGAATTACAAGCCTTATGCAATGAAAATAATGTGCTTTTTGTGTTAAATGATAGATATGAGCTTGCTATAAAGCTTGGGGTAAGTGGGCTGCATTTAGGCAAAGATGAAGTATCACAGCTTTTAGATATTAGAGAATCTTTTAAGGGTATTATAGGGGTGAGTTGCTATGATAGCATAGAATTAGCACAACGCTATGAGAATGCTGGGGTAGATTATGTAGCTTTTGGGTCTCTCTTTCCCTCACCTACAAAAAGGGACGCTAAGCCTTGTGCTTTAAGCGTTATAACAGAAGCTAAACATAAATTAAAGATTCCAATATGTGGCATAGGTGGCATTTGTGTAGATAATGTATCTTTACTAAAAGAATGTGATATGATTGCGGTTATTTCTAGTTTGTGGAATATAGATTCTAAAAATTACGCCCCAAACCCCATAGCTCAACCAAATCTGGCGGAGAAACTAGATACTAAAACAACCGCTTGTCATACTGAGTCTTTAGGCGAAGTATCTAGCATGGAATCTAAAAAAGATTTTTCGCCTATGGCTCAAAATGACAATAAACAGATTCTAGATTCTATAAAAATGCACTCTAAACCCTGCACCCACACAGATTTGGTAGAGAATCAAGATTCTAGTCAAAATGCACCCCTACGCCCTGCACCCACCCAAGCGGTTAAAAATCAAGATTCTAAAAATCTTGCACCATTTAAGGCAGAAGATCTAAAAGATAGCGATTATAATTACATAACTGCTAATGCAAAGAATCTTATAGCCGCATGGCAGACTAAATAATCTAAAAGGAATGAGAATTGAAAAAAGTTACATATATTATTACAGGCTTTTTGTGTGCGTATATGCTAGTTAGCATTACTTCATTACAGGGCGTTGTATATGCACATACAAAAGAGGGCGATCAATATAATGAATATAGAGCAAAGTATAGCAAACCAGTAAGTGAATGGGAAAAACCACATATTGATGATGGAATCTCTTATGAAGAAATGCAAGCCCTGCCAAAAATAGCAAAAGATACAAAAGACAATCCCTACACAGAGGCAAAAATGCTACTTGGTAAAAAACTCTTTTTTGAGCCAAAGCTTTCAAAATCAGGACAGATAGCTTGTGCGAGTTGTCATAATCCAGAGTTAGCCTTTGGTGATTCTATAAAAACTAGCTTTGGACATGATAGACAAAGGGGAAAACGCAATGCACCAAATATTATGATGAGTGGCTTTTTTGATGAGTTATTTTGGGACGGAAGGGCTAAAGGTTTAGAATCTCAAGCCCTTATGCCGATTACAAATCCTATTGAAATGGCACATGAGCTTAATGCTATGCAAGATTCTATTGCTAGATTAAGAGAGTATTATCCCTTATTTATCCTTGCCTTTGGGGAGACGCAAAAACAATATGAAGTCTTAAAGATAGAATCTAAAGAAGAGTTTAAAAAAGTCTTATTAGATTTATTAAGCCTAGATTTACAAAATAAAGATTTAGATTCTCTTCTTCAAAGCAAAACTCTATCAAAAGAGCAAATCACATTAGCCAAAAAACTTATCACAAAAGAGAATATAGCAAAAGCCATTGCGACTTATGAAAGAAGTCTTGTGTCTAAAAATACGCGTTTTAATCGCTTTTTAAATGGTGATTATAAAGCCTTGAGTGATAAAGAGATTTATGGATTACATATTTTTCGCACAAAAGGGCGGTGTATGAATTGCCATTATGGAGTGGCATTAAGCGATGGGGAGTTTCATAATATTGGCTTAAGCTTTTATGGTAGAAAGCTAGAGGATTTAGGACGATATGAGATAAGTAAAGATGAAAAAGATTTAGGTGCGTTTAAAACACCTTCACTTATCGCAGTATCAAAAAGTGCGCCCTATATGCACAATGGTATATTTCCTACATTAAAAGGTGTTATCAATATGTATAACGCCGGATTCCCCACACATACAAAAACACAAAATACCACATTAACCCCAAAGACTTCAAAGCTTATACAGCCATTAAATCTTAGTAAAGAAGAGCTAGAAGCCCTAGAGGCATTTTTACTCACATTATAGAATCTAGTAGAAATAGGGCAGGGTAGGGCGATATTATGCAATATCTATAAAAATAGAGTTAGTATAAATAGAAGTTAAATAGATATGAAATAATGGTTGTCATAGAGAGAATAAAACATAGCTTTATTATGTAACTTTGCAAAATAATGTTATACTTAATGTTTTGGATTTTTCGCTATTAAACATGTAGAGTTTAAGTTAAATAATGAAAGGAAAGAGAATGAAATACGCCTTTATTTATCCCGGGCAAGGCTCACAGACTAAGGGCATGGGTAGAGACTTTGTTGAAAATTTTTCTATTGCAAAGATGCTTTTAGAAGAAGCAAGCGATAGTTTAAAACAAGACATGGCAAAGATACTTTATGAAGATGAAGAAAAGCTAAATGAGACACAATACACACAACCAGCTATCTTTCTAGTCAGTGCAATGGCGCATAAAATTGTAGAAAAAGAGTATGGCATAAAGGCAGAGATTGCTTTTGGGCATTCACTAGGTGAGGTAAGTGCGTATTGTCTTAATGGTGGGGCAAACTTTGGAGATTCTATATATTTGACACATAAAAGAGGGCAGTTTATGGCAGAATCTTGCAAGGGTAAAGCGGTGGGTATGCAATCTGTCGGCATGATGGTCTGCTTGGGACTTGCTACAAATGTATTAGAAGATATCTGCATAAAAGCACAAAAAGAGGGCAAACAAGTCTGGGCAGCAAACTATAACATGGAGGGGCAAATCGTATTAGCAGGGATTAAAGAAGACTTAGAATCTGTAAGCGACACTTTGAAAGAGGCAGGGGCAAAACGCACATTATTATTAAAAATGAGTGTAGCAAGTCATTGTCCTTTACTACAAGATTCTATACCGCCTTTCAAAGAGCTTTTAGAAAAAAGTATTTGTGATAGCAAGATAGAGATTATTTCAAATGCAAATCTTTCTTTATACAAAACAAAAGAAGAAGCCTTGCAAAATCTCACACAGCAGCTTATAAAACCTGTGCTATATCATCAATGTGTAAGCAAGGCAAAAGAGCTTGGAATAACAAAATTTATAGAGTTTGGCAATGGAAGCGTATTAGCGGGATTAAATAATAAAATCAGCGATATACCTACAATAAGCATAAATTCAGTGCAGTCAATACAAGGGCTTGGGTCATTATAATGGTAAAAATGCGACAGAGACATCTTTGTGTGTTTGAGTTTGAGAAAGGCTCATTTGATGAGATTCTTGCCTATATTCAGTATAATGCGGATTTTATGCGGGATAGATTACTTGCGTTTCATGATGATATTACGCCAGAAATACGCGATTTTCTATGTGATTTAGGGGCTATGCCCTTTAAGGTTGAGAATAAAAAGATACTACAATCAGGCAAAGTAAAACAGCTTATCACAGAAGCCCCTATACAAGAGAACAGCACTACTTCACATGATGACAAGCAAAATACTGCGGTAAAAAAGATTAAAATCACTCTAGATTCTAATGACTTAGCAAGAGTTGTTATGGATAGTAATGATGAGAATATTAATCAAAAAAGTATAGAATCTGTTTCTATTAGTAACACTTTGAAAGATAGCAATTCTAAAGTTTCTAAACTAGATTCTACACCTATAAAAGATTCTATAAAACAAGCACGAAATGGCTTGATAAGTGATATAGAATCCATGCCTATGGTAACCTTTAAACGCACTATCCGCAGTGGCGAAGAAATTATTTTAGAATCTCATGCTGCTTTTATTAAGGATATACATGAGGGTGCTTTGATAAAAAGCAGTGGAAATTTACATATTTATGGTAAATGTCATGGAATATTAGAGTGTTTTGGCGATTATATTATCATTGGAGAGTTTGATATGGGTAGAATCTCTTTGCAAAATGTCATTGTGGAAGGGAAAATGCTTGAGCGGCTAAAAAGTAGCAAAAAGCTAAAAATGCTTACCATAGAAAATGGCGAAATCTCTCTATGTGAGCTTCTATAAAAGGATAAATATGAAACAAAGAACGATAGCAAAAAAAGTGGAGCTTGTAGGCATTGGACTGCATAAAGGTGTGCCAGTGAAAATGATATTAGAGCCATTGCCAAGTGATAGTGGCATTGTCTTTTATCGTAGTGATATGGGGGTTAGTATACCGCTTAAGATAGAAAATGTGATTGATACGACTATGGCAACTGTTATTGGTAAAAATGGGGCAAAAGTCTCTACAATCGAGCATTTACTCTCTAGCATACATGCCTATGGTATTGATAATATACGCATTATCCTTGATAATGAGGAAGTGCCTATTATGGACGGATCAAGCATAGGATTCTGTATGCTATTAGAAGAGGCAGGGATACAAGAGCTAGATAAACCAAAAAAGGCTATTGAGATTAAAGAAGTTGTAGAAGTAGAAGAGGGTGGTAAATTTGTGCGACTTATGCCAAGTGATTCTATAACCTTTGATTTTACGATTAAATTCCCACATCAGGCTATAAGAGAGCAAAGCTATAAGTTTGAGTTTAGCACACAAAAATATAAAGAAGAGATAGCAAGGGCTAGGACTTTTGGGTTTTTACAGGAAGTCAATCAGCTTAGGGCTATGGGCTTAGGGCTTGGCGGTAGCTTTGATAATTGCATTGTGCTTGATGAAAAGGGCATTATGAATGCTGAAGGACTGCGATATAAAGATGAGTTTGTAAGGCATAAGATTCTTGATGCAATCGGTGATATGTCCCTGCTTGGTATGCCAATAATTGGTGGATATATCTCTTTTGCAGGTAGCCATAAACTAAATCACTTTTTAACAAAAAAGCTTTTAAGCGCAGCCCATGCGTATAGCATTGTAGATTTACAAGACAAGGTAAAAGACACACAAAAAGCCTATGTCCCTGCAAAAGTAAAAGCTTAGATTCTAAGTAAAGTATAGAATCTCATTTTACAAATATGCCCTCGTTTATTTAGCATTTTTAAGGGCTAGACTTTTTTGTTTTTTTGTATAGTTCTGTCGAAAATCAAGCTTTGTTGTTTTAAGTGTATATTCTAGTGTTTTTTATTGTTGTCATGGTTATATTATAAAATCAACTTCATTCTGTATTTTTATCAAAGAGTGCATTTTTATTTAAGATATTTCACACAAACTCATCATAACTTATTTTTTATTTTTTTTGATATAATCTAGTTAAATAAGACTCTTTAAGTTATAGTTTAGTTATATAGTATAAGAGGAGATATTATGAATAATCCGCAGATTTTAGTCCTTGATTTTGGTTCTCAATATACACAGCTTATTGCAAGAAGATTGCGTGAATATGGCATTTATACAGAGATTGTCCCCTATTTTGAAACGCTAGATTCTATTAAGGCAAAAAATCCTAAAGGTATCATTTTAAGTGGTGGTCCAGCAAGTGTGTATGAGGAAGGGGCGTATAAGCCAGATTCTAGAATCTTTGATTTAAATATCCCTATACTTGGTATTTGCTATGGTATGCAGTATATCGCACACTTTTTTGGTGGGAGTGTGGTAAAGGCTGAAGCACAAGAGTTTGGTAGGGCGGTTTTAACGATTTTAAATGGAGATTCTAAAACTTATGATATGGAATCTCATAGCACACATACAAACAATATTGAAAGCAATAATATAAAGCAAATAACAAGCGATACACTCATTTTGCGAGAGTTTGTTTCAAGTGATTTAGAGGATATAGAATCTATGCTGCTAGATTCTGAGGTGATGAGTGCTTGGGGGAGAGCTTTAAGCAAACAAGAGGCAAAAGAATGGCTAGATAAGCAAATGCAGTCATATAGAAAGTATGGCTTTGGCTTATTTGCAGTCGTTGAAAAAAGTAGCAATGAGATAGTAGGGCAATGTGGCATTACATGGCAGGGTGTGCAAGATTCTAATCTGTACGACACAATTAAAGCGAGTTTGCATAATACAGACTATTTAAACCATGCAGCACAACACGCCATGCAAACCTTGCTAGATTCTAAAGCACCATTATTGCCTGAACTAGGCTATATCTTTAAAAAAAGTCATTGGCATAAAGGCTTGGCAAGTAAGGCAGCTAAAATGTGTATGGAATATGCGTTTAAAGAGCTAGGTTTGCCCCTGCTTATAAGCCTTATAAAAACGGATAATATCGCTCCACAGAATCTAGCTAAACGCCTTGAAATGCGTATCATAGGTAAAAGTAATAAGACCTTTGATAATAAAGATATAGCGCATTTTGTCTATATGCTAAAAGCAAGTGATTATATAGGACTAGATTTAAATGCAAATGATTCTAAAAAAGTCTTGCTTGAGTTTGCAAACTATACAAAAAATAATCCTATGAGTAGCGATACAAAAGATGAGCTTTTAGGGATATGGAGAGATTCTGTGCATGCAACTCATCATTTTTTGAAAGCAAAGGATATTGATGAGATTGCAAATGATATGGAGAATCTTTTAGATTCTGTTTGTTTGGAATCTAGTTTGACACAGAATCTAGATTCTACAAAACGCACAATGAAGAGTCCTGCGGAAGTATCTTTAGGCAATTTTGCAGGTTGTGTAGATATTGCAACAAGGAGTTATCTAGACGATAATGACGCAGTTGCAATATCAAACTCCTGCAAAAGTGGCAAAGAGACAACACAGTCAAACAAGAATCTAGATTCCACACATATTATTGTAGCAAGCGATTACGATAAAAAGCTAGGCTTTATCGCATTGCGAGGCAATAAGATTGAAGCCCTATTTATAACCCCTAGTGCTTTTAAAAAAGGCGTTGGAAAAGCATTGATATCAAAGGCTTTAGAATCTGGCTTAGGTGATTATGATTATATTCTAGTTGATTGCAATGAAGCAAATACTGATGCGATTGCATTCTATCATACGCTAGGCTTTGCTATCTTTGGACGAAGTCCTAGAGATTCACATAATAGAGATTTAGCTCTCGTGCATTTTAAGGCAAGTAATGCCTTACTCATGCGATATTTTAATCTTTGCTATGATATGCCTTTATTTGAGACAGAAAGGCTTATAATAAGGGCTATGCGTAAAAGTGATACAGCAGGGCTTAATGCTATGCTGCTTGATCATGAAGTGATGAGTTCATGGGAGTATAACTTTAATGATTCAAGTGTGCAAGAGTGGCTTAATACGCAGTTAGAGAGATATAAAAAGTTTGGCTTTGGGCTTTGGGCGGTGATAGAGAAAGAAAGCGGGGCTATGATAGGACAAGCAGGACTTAGTTTGCAAACCTATAATGATAAAAAAGTGCTTGGCATGACCTATATCATCGCAAAAAGCCATTGGAAAAAGGGCTATGGTGCAGAAGTCGCACTTGGGTGTAAGCATTATGCTTTTAGCGTATTGAAAGCAAAAGAGCTATATTTGCTTATTAAAGAAGATAGTGAGGCATCAAAGGCAGTAGCAAAGAAACTACAAGCGTATTTGCTTGGAGAGACGACTTGGACTTATCGTGGCAGAGAAATGCAGCGGCTTGTATATAGAATCAAAAACACAAATACAACGCATTTTAGCCTTGAGACAAACCGCACGATATTGCGTCCTTACAAAGACTTCGATTATCCTATGCTTAGGGCAATCTTGCAAGATAAAGAGACTATGCAATCTTTCAATGGTGCATTAAGCGAAGAGGAAGTGCAGACTTGGATAGAGAGAGAACAAAGCAGTATAGATCGATTTGGTGTTGGCTGGTGGGTTATCACTGATAAAAATAATGGCAGCGTGATTGGACTTGCAGGACTGCATTATACAAAATATCTTGAAATGCAGTATGTATTACATAAAGACCATTTACATAAAGGCTATGCTATTGAAGTAGCCCTTGCATGTAAAGAATATGCCTTTAAGCATTTGCGTGTAAAAGAGATGTATTCACTATGCAGGGAAGAAGATATTGCTGCACAAAATGTAGCAAAGAGAGTTGGCATGGAAAAAATGGGGATTGTAACTGATGAAAATAGCAATACAAAATACATAGAGTTTTGTGCTACAAGCAGGATAAATCCACTCTCTTATACAAAATATAGCTACACAGATTCTATGGAATCTCTAGAATCTTTGCAAAAAAATCTTAGCAGATTAAATCTAAAAATTAATTCATTGAATACGCTAGATTCTAAAGAAGTGCTAGATTTAAGTGCGTTATGGCAGGAATACTTTGCAAAAACGCATACGCATGTATCACAAGAAGCAATCATTAGTAGTGGTAAAAATATGCAAGACATTCTCTCAAAATGTCATCAATGCTTGGTTATTGAAAGTATAGAAGAGAATGCGAAAGAAAATGAAGCATTAGGCTTTTTAGTCGTATATGATAAAACAGATAAAAATAGCTTTGTAGAGATATTTTTATGCACGAAAAAAGCAAAGCTAGAAAAAGAGGGTATAGCATTATTACAAGCATTATTGCATACAAATGAGAGTGAGACAATTACGCTACCTTGCCTTTTAGAGCAAGATGAAGCGGGGCTATTATATGAGTATCTAGGCTTTATTAAAAGCAGTAACGAGTCGCATTTTAAACACATTGAAAATGAAATATCAAATGTAGATAAAAATCTCGTGTATAACTATCATAATACAGAATTGCCCTGCTTTATTTATGGAGTTACAAAAGACAAGCTGAAACTCTCATTGCGTTCATTCTTATTGCAAGATTCTCTCTATTGCGATAGAGAATCTTTACTCATAAGCACACAAGCAACGCTAAGAGACAATACTCATAATCATATAGAAAGCAATAATAAGAAAGCATTGTTTGCTAATGTCAAGCAAGATTCTATCGTGTGGATGAGCCACGCGGATAAGGTGGAGTCTCTACCTAGTGGCTTTGTGGAATTAGCTAAAAGTGGGAATACACATTATTGTGCTATTGCAGATTTCACGCGGAGAGTGTATGCTTTGCAATTTCACCCAGAAGTTGTGCATAGTGAATGCGGTGGGGAGATTCTAAAAAATTTTGCT
Organism: Helicobacter bilis; assembly: GCF_900198365.1. Classification (GTDB taxonomy): domain Bacteria; phylum Campylobacterota; class Campylobacteria; order Campylobacterales; family Helicobacteraceae; genus Helicobacter_A; species Helicobacter_A bilis_B. The sequence goes on from NZ_FZMS01000006.1 coordinate 42,946, forward strand.
GTGGGAATCTGTGGGGCAGATACGAGCTGGAATATGCGGAATTTTGCGGAAAGTGAGATTGTGAAGCTAAGGGAAAAGGTGCTTGGAGAAACTTGCGAAAATAGGGCGGATTCTAAGCCAACGCAAGAAAATCTACAAGAAAAAGGGTTAGAATCTAATGCGGAAGGACTGCAAGAGTGTAACGATACATTAAGGCGAAGTATTTTAGATGAGAAATTGCCGCAAAGAGATTCTGCGAATGAGGCGTATAATGACATACGTCGCAGTGAAGCAGAAACGAGTTGCGGTGATTTATCGCTAAAAGACAAGCCTTTTTCAAAGGTTTTGTGTGCGGTGAGTGGTGGAGTAGATTCTAGCGTGGTAGCAACGCTTCTTTATCGTGCCATAGGAGAAAATCTTATCCCTGTGTTTGTGGATACCGGGCTTTTAAGAAAGGGTGAAAGAGAAGCAGTAGAAGAAATGTTTAGAGAGAATCTAAAAGTGCCTTTGATTGTAGCAGACGCAAAAGAGCTATTTTTAGGGCGATTAAAGGGCGTAACTGACCCAGAACAAAAGCGAAAAATCATCGGCGAAACCTTCATAGAAGTCTTTGAAGCTGAAGCTAAAAAGCATAACACAAAAGGCGAGATAAAATTCCTAGCACAAGGCACACTCTACCCTGATGTGATTGAATCTGTGAGTGTGAAGGGTCCTAGTAAAACGATAAAAAGCCACCATAATGTCGGCGGACTGCCTGAATGGATGAAATTTGAGTTAATCGAGCCTTTAAGAGAGCTTTTCAAAGATGAAGTAAGGGCGTTGGGTAGAGAGCTAGGAATGCCTGAATCTATGCTTATGCGACATCCTTTCCCCGGACCCGGACTTGCCATACGCATTATGGGCGAGGTGAATGCGGCGGATTTAGAGCTATTAAAAGAAGCGGATTCTATCTTTATAGAAGAGCTGCATAAATGGGGCTTGTATGATAGCGTGTGGCAGGCATTTTGTGTGCTTTTAAATGTGCGAAGTGTGGGCGTAATGGGCGATAACCGCACTTATGATAATACTATTTGTGTGCGTGCTGTGGAAGCACAAGATGGAATGACAGCGAGTTTCTCACACTTACCCCACGCATTTTTAGAATCTGTCTCAAATCGCATAATTAACGAAGTAGCAGGGATTAACCGAGTCGTGTATGACATCACTTCAAAACCCCCGGGGACTATTGAGTGGGAGTAAATGGATTTGTTAATGTTGTCTATGATTTATTATAATCTAATTTGGCTATTAATTTTTATGATTGGAGGTACATGTGGCAACCCAACATCAGTTATTGTCAGCTTTAGTTGTCTTTGATTTATTTAAAAAACAAGGAAAACAGTTATCAGACATATTGGAATCTTTTATTATATTTGCTACACAAGATAAAGCTTTTATAAGTTTTACCCATATTGAAACCAATGATTATTTAAAAGATGAATTTGGATTTGAAATACCTACTTCAGTGATTGAACAGCGACTTAAGAAAATGGTGAAAAATGGAATAATAACTTACAATGCCGATACTCGTAAATTCCAACCCAATGATAATGCAAATACGCAATATGAAGAAATACAAGAAAAGATCAATCAGGCAATACAAGATGAAAAAATTTTAATAGAAAAGCTCAAATCGCATTGTCAATTAAGCTTAGATGAAAATATATTGAGAGAAAAAATTGTCGATTATTTTTTAGGCTTACAGGATAATCAAGAAATCAATAATTTTGTGATTAAAAATAGCGAAAATAGTACTCTGCGAAATGTATCTAATGGCATTATCCTTTATAATGGATTGAGATATCACACGCTATATGACAACAAAAGATGGGAAAAGTTGTACATTTACATCAATATGGAAATCATATTTCATTATATGGGATATAATGGAGAAATGTTCTCTTTAATCATCAAGGAATTATTTGCACTTATTAAAGAAATCAACAAAAAAGATAAAAAAGTTATCTACCTTTATTACACATCAAAAGAAGAACAGCGCATAGAAGATTTTTTTTGATGCAATAATTAAAAATAAAAATAGTGAATATACTATGGCTGAAAAAGAAATTAAAAAGAAATGTTTTGGTGATGAAATCAGTATTAGAGCTGAAAAGTTGAGATTATTTGAGAAATTAGAAAAAGAAGTAATATTGAAGAGAGCTATCTGTGAAGTAGATTTTAATTTGGAAAAAAATCAAAAATATAATGTCGCATCAAAAGATATAGAAAAAGAGATTTCTAACATAGGAATCGATAAAATCGAATTTCTTAATAAACTAAATATTTTGAGGGCCAATAATGAAGCAACTATAGAAAATGCTAAATATTTATTTTTAACGGAAGAAAAGGAATATATCGAAATTTCAAAATACATTAAAGCTAACATTGGTGGAAAAATTCCTATCGCCATACAAACAACGCTTTTGACAAATATATTATGGCTAAAGCTTGGGAAATTATCTAAGAATTATAATGGATTGTTAATATTTAAGCCTGATACAAGAGCAAAAATATCGGCGGCACTCAATCTATATCAACACAATATAGATTTACAAGAAGAGCTCAAGAAAAGAAAAAGTCAAGGCTTGAGCGAAAAGATATGTTTGCAAATCTTAAGTGAAATAAAAGAATATGAACAAAAACCAGAAGAAATTAATGAAAACAATATCGATTCTCTTGAAAATATAAGTGGTCGTGACTTAGATTACTTTATAGAACGGCAACAAAAAAGAGAGCAAGAAGTTGAAAATTTAAAAAATGAAAATGAAAAGAAAGAAAATGATAACAAACAATTAAAAGAGGAAAGGGAACAATTATTAAAAATACAAGAAGAAAAATCTAGGGAAATAAAAGAACTAAGGATACTTAATAAAAAAGCAAATTACAGAATAAGACTCAAAGATTATAGAAAAAAGAAATGTTTAAGAATAAAAAAGAAACTAACAAACTATTATCAAAAAAATAAAAGCCAAATTATCAATGGGATAATCGTCTCTATCATTTTAGGTGTAATTGTTTTTATAGTAAAATTTATTTGGGGACACATATGAATCATTTCTTAACTCAAAGCATTGAATTAGCTAATCAAAGAGATTATTTAGACCAGCTTTTTAGAGTGTATCCTATGTCGCCAGATAATATTAGGGAAATAGATTCTACAAAATGGCAAAGATTTGAGCAAGCTTTTGCTGAAAATAAACAAAATGAAATCATAGAATCTTTGCTTGATTTTGAACTTTTCCCCATCAAAGATTCTTATATTGTTTATTTGAGACGCGATAAAAATGCGATTGAGAGAAATCCACTAACGATTGCTAGAATCTGTGGGCGATTAAAAGAAATGGGGCTAAATAAAATTTATGAAAATCTTTCACAGCCAAAAGAAACTAACAGGCAAATTGGTCCTCTTTTTAAGCGTTGGGTAAATAGTGGGGCTTTGGGATTAGAATCTGTTGGTATCAATGATTTTTTACATACAAGAGATAATGCGATTTTAAATGCTTCTGATTCTGTGATGAAACATTATGCAAAAGAATATTTAGGCTATGAGAGAGAAAAAGGACTTGATTTTATTGCACGATTTAATGGAAAGATTATCATAAGTGAAGCAAAGTTTTTAACAGATTTTGGGGGACATCAAAACGCTCAGCTTGAAGACGCGTTGCAGCTTTTAAAATGTCCTTTAAAAGAAAAAGTTGTAAAAATTGCTATTTTAGATGGAGTATGCTATATCCAAAATAAAAGCAAAATGAATGCTATGTTGTGTCAAAAATATGGCGATGAAAACATTTTATCCGCTTTACTTCTACGAGATTTTTTGTATTCTTTGTAGGTGGTGGTATGATAGAAGTGTTTCAAAAATTGCCAGATTCTAAAAGCATTTTGCAAGATACCTATAAGTATAGATTAAGTGGTAATTTTAATGCGGATAATTTACTTATTTATGATGATAATTTAAGTGCTATGCGATTTTTAGTACAAGAGTTAGATTATAAAAATAGCATTGATTTAGTCTATATTGACCCGCCTTTTGGCACAAATAATATTTTTAAACTCGGTAGCACAATGAGTGCGGAAAAAGATTCTAAAATCGCTTATAAAGATAAATTTAGTTTAGAATCTTATTTAGAGTTTTTATATTGTCGTCTTGTTTGGATTAGGGAACTAATGAGCGAAAAAGGAAGTTTGTATTTGCATATTGATAGCAAAATGGGGTATTATGTTAAGATACTTTGTGATGAAGTCTTTGGTAGGGAAAATTTCATCAATGATATTACACGCATAAAATGTAATCCTAAGAATTTCAAGCGTAAAGCGTATGGCAATATCAAAGATATGATTTTGTTTTATGCTAAAAGTAGTCAATATATTTGGAATGAGATAAAAGATGAAGTGCTAGAATCTGATTTGAAAAAGAGGTTTAATAAACAAGATAGCAAAGGCTATTATACGACTATTCCCCTGCACGCACCGGGCATTACACAAAATGGAGAGAGTGGGCAAGAGTGGAATGGCATAAAACCACCTAATGGCAGACATTGGAGGTATAGTTTAAAAGAGCTTGACAAGTTGCAAGAAGCAGGGCTAATTGAATGGAGTAAAAATAATAATCCACGCAAGAAAGTTTATATAAATGAATGCAAAGGCAAAAAGATACAAGATATTTGGGAGTTTAAAGACTCTCAAAATCCAGCCTATCCTACCGAGAAAAATAGAGCAATGCTAAGGCGTATTATTACAATGTCATCAAATATGGATTCTAGGGTTATGGATTGCTTTTGTGGTGGTGGTGGATTTTTACAAGAGTCCCTAAATTTAGGGAGAAAGTTTATCGGCATTGATGAAAGCATTGAATCTATAAAGCTTAATCAGCAATGGATAAAAGAAAGTGAAAATCATTTATTTAGCCGTGATATTGCTTTGATTAAGAAGTGTATTTCAAATCGCATAATTAATGAAGTGAAAGAAAATAATCATATGGAAAGGATAAGCACTTTAAAACTTCAAAAAATGATTAATTTGGGGTAAAATCCAATTGCCATTATTATAACTCAACAAATTTAAATATATTTTTTGGATAAATATTACTCTCATGGTTACCTGTTCGTAAAATTTTTTATTATGACATTACAAGGGGATTTAAACAACAATAATGCTGGTTCTCACTATGTTTTAATACACCTAAAGATTCACAACTATCCAAACACCAAACTATCACCAACTTTTAGATTTTGAGATTGCAAAAAGCTTGTCATTGTCATTTTTGATTTGTTTTGTGGTGTTACAGATTCTATCCATAATGCACCATTTTCACATGCGATACATGCCATGTTTTGTTTTATTGCTAGGATTGTGCCTTTTTGCTCGTGGGTTTTATTTTGTATAGAATCTTTTGGGATAGAATCTTGTAGTTTAGAATCTCTTAAAGTAGGGTCTTTCAAACTAGAATCTTGTAAAACAGAATCGCTTAACACAGAGTTATCTGACACATAGTCTTGTATCATATTAATTTTTAAAACACTATCTTTATACTTCGTCCATACCCCAATATGTCCTAATGCTAAGAAATGCAAGTAGCAAGTATAAGAGTCTATAAAATCTAAATAGCAATCATTTTTTGTAAGCTTTTTGCAATAGCTTGCAATGTCGTGGTTTTGCGGTGTAGTTTGCAATGTATTGTGCTTTATATCATTAAGCACTTTTTCTAGCAAAGAGATTCCATAAGGTGCTAATATATGAAAAACTTCTGCTACATTTTTCCTTGCGACTATGTCTTTTTCTATTGCTTGTATTGCGGCGATATTACCACTATCAAGCCCCTCGTCCATATAAATCACGCTTAAGCCAAAGTGTTTATAATCATTCATAATACTTGTTTGAATCGGACTTGCACCACGATAATGGGGCAATAAAGACCCATGCAAGTTAAGACAAATATAACGCGATACAATCTCTTTTTTAAGAATCTTTCCATAGGCTACTACAATGATAGCTTCAATCTTTTGCTTTGTGTCTATATTATGTAAAATTTCTATAATATCTATGCTTTTTTCAGGTTGAAAGCAAGGGATATTATTTGCTAAAGCACATTCTTTTACTTCTGGTGCTTTTAGAATCTTTTTTCTACCAAAGGGCTTGTCTGGCTGTGTTATCACAGATAAAATAGTGTGATTTTTCATAAGTCCTTCTAGAATCTCTTTAGCAAATAGCGGTGTGCCTAAAAAAACAATATTCATAATTCCCCCTTATGATGTGATTTGTTCGCTCACAATCTCTTGATTATAAAGCCATTCACTACACCATGAAGCAATGCCTAACGCATAAAGTGTAAGCTGTGCGTTAAAAAACTCGCCACGAAGCATACTGCTACTACATAGCACAAAATATAAAATGCTAAGAGAAAGTAAAATAGCATTTGCATATTCATAGAATCCAAATAGCTTTTTATTGCGAAATAGCACATAAAGTAGTAATATATTTGCCATCACAAAACAAGTAAAATGGATATATTTACTTACTAAGGGTGAGAAATAGGGGTGATAGGCATTTGCACTCATAAATATGATGATAGTCGTTATACTTGGCTCTAAAATAAGCATGGATTTACCGATTCTATGCTCTATATTAATTTTTAGAGAAAGTGCCTTATAAGCTAAAGGCAAAATAATAAATAGAATCCAGCATGTAAATGAGATAAAAAACTCAAATGAAGTGTAGTAAGACTGCCATGTCTGCATGATATTTTCTTCATTAAGTAGCAAATCCATAGAATCTTTTTCAAAAATCTTTCCACTTAGCCAATACAATAATACACATACAATACATAAAAGAATAAAAGCAGTAATGCTAACTATAAAAGGTGCTGTTTTGCCTAGAGTTTGCCTTTGTCTATACATACGGATAGGCATACTAAGAAGTGTTAAAAGCGCAACAAAAAGCAGAATGCAAGAGAATATATCATATATGCGACCATCTTCTGCTAATAGAGTAAAAAGCTGTGAGAAAATAGGCATAAATTCTGCACTCAAAAGAGCTAACGCATTAAAAATAAAAAGAGCAAAAAATAGATAAGAATACACAATAGTATTAAATCGCAACAATATCTCCAAATAAATATTTTCATTATTGTAATAAGAAAAAGCTAACTCATAAGATATAGAATCTAAAGCCTATTTAACCTAGAGTGATTTTTACCCTTTTTATACGAGTTTCTTCAATCTCTAAGACTTCATATTGACATTTTTCATCGCTAATCATATCGCCAATATTTGGCATATCTCCAAAGAGTGTTAGCACATAGCCACCGATGGTAACTTGCATAAACTCTTCATCATACTCAAAGCCAAAGATATTCTCAACCTTTTCTAAATCCACCTTGCCATCAAATTCATAGGTTTTATCATCAAGCTTTTTATAATCAGCATTCTCTTTAGTATCTATTACAATGCTACCCATGATTTCATGCATAATATCTTGTGAGGTGATCATACCTGCTGTGCCGCCGTATTCGTCAATTACAAGGGCGGTATCAACTTTCTTTTTATTCATCTTTAATAGAATCTGCGAGATTGAGGCACTCTCTGGGACAATTAGCATTTTTTTCGCAAAGGAATCAAAGCTAATAGGCTGATAATTATTCTTAATATTTGCTGCAAGCACATCGCGTATATGAATAACGCCTATCACATTATCCTTACTCCCATTACAATAAGGATAACGCGTATGATTTGGACCTGATACAATAGTCTCAATATTTTTTTCATAACTCAAAGTCTTATCAAGGCATATCATATCTTTTCTAGGTGTCATAATCTCTCTTGCAAGAGTATCGGAGAAATCAACCGCATTTTTGATAATCTCCCCTTCAATAGAATCTAAAAATCCACCCTTTAAGCTCTCACCTACAATGATTTTTAGCTCTTCATCACTATGGGCTTCACTATGGGCTTGAACTTTTAATAGCTTTAAAAATAGAGAAGAAGCAAAGTCAAAGAACTTAATCACGGGAAAAAAGATAAGCCAAAAAAGATAAAGCGGACGAGCAATCGCTAAAAAGGCTGTCTCACTTTTAGCAATAGCAATAGATTTTGGGACAATCTCACCTAAAATCACATGCAAAAGCGTTACTAAACTAAATGATATAAGCAAACTAAGCAAACTAATGGTATCTAAAAGCTGCGTATGGACTTGAAAAATCGCATTCATATTATATAGAATCAAAGCGGTGATATGATTCCCCACCCAACCTAGTGCAAGTGAGCTTAGCGTAATGCCAAGTTGAGTAGCGGAGAGATAGCTATCAAGGGAATTAGACATTTTAAGGGCTAGTCTTGCGACTTGATTATTTTGCTTTACAAGCTCTTCTAAGCGAGACTTTCTAACTTTTACCATAGCGAATTCGGATAACACAAAAAAAGCATTTAAAAGAATAAGAATAAATGCCAATAAAACCATACCAATCGAGTGATAACTATCCGTATCCAAAATAACTCCTTGTTACATACAGAATCTTTATGCTAAAACACAGAGTGCAAAAAGGATTCCATAAACATAAAGCAATATTCTAGCATGTTAATCTTAAAATGTGCTAAAACGCACTTTGATATACTTTACTTAAGATTGAAGTATTCATGTTGTAGAATCTACAAACGCATTGCTAAAATACTTTAAAGCGTAACCCACATTCTGCAAATATCGTAAAATCATGCTGAAAATATCTATCGCTAAGCCATGTCCCAACCTTTAAGGCGGCAAATGGCGTGAGTTTTTTATACTGCTTTAGTGGATTATGATAGATTCCTATCGCAAAGATTCCATGTCGCCATATACCCTTATATGAGCCTATCTGCTCTATCACGCCATCAACGCCAAAGCGTATGCCAAGACTTGTGATACTATAAAGCAGCATAATATCATGGGCTACATGCACATCGCTTGGTCTTACTACAACATTATCTGTGGAATAGTATAAAAATGTATTAGGGCTTACATCAAGGGCTTTATATATAGTAATAAAAGGGCGATACACAAACACCAAAAAGTCATCTTTTATCGGCATACCGAGTGTAATATAGGGGACGATTTGAAAAAGCAGGGTATTGCCGCCTGTGCGTATGACTTCTTTTGTGCTTTTTGGTCCGCCTGTAACCGCATGTGCATAATCTCTTTGAGATTCTATAAGCACGGGTTTGCCAAGCTCACTCCATGCCCCTTCATAAGTGAGATTAAACACAATCCCAAAAAAGCTAAATGGTTGAAAATCTACAAAAGCCCCTAATCGCCCATAACTTGTAAAAGTAGCTTCAATCCCGCTATTTATCTCGGCACTCCCAAAAAATAACGGGTGTTTATCTCTAAATAATGTGCGTTTATAGTAGAATTGACTTGTATAGCTTGCACCCAAATAATTGTATTTAAATCCGCCTTTATTTGTGAAATACCAGCCTGTCTTATCGCTTAAATCTGTGATTCTAGATTCTAATTTTTGTGCTACATTATCTCGCAAATGTTTTTCTAAATTCTCACTCTCTTTTGTAGTATCTGCAAAGCCCATAACAAAGCAAAGCATAAAGCATATAATACTTTTTTGAAATCTTTTCATAGCATATTCCTATATGTTAAAACATAATTATTTAAATTCCAAAACAATATTATTATCTTGCGGTTTTAAGTCATGCCAAATATTTATAATCAAATCTCTCTTTTTATGTAGCACAAGCTTGCCAAACATGCCTAACTCTTTAGAATCTGGGATAAGTTTTTGATCTTTTTGTGGCATCTCATCACCCCTGTAATGAGCTATAAAGGCACTGCTGATATAAGGTGCTAATATATCTTGGTCTTTTTTGCTTACAAAGAATTTATCCATAACCGCTTTGCCAAGCACTTCAAAGCCATTTTTTGTATATTCTGTGGCAAATGTTTGAAAGTCTTGTACGCTTGGAATCTCTTTTACAACAGAGGTTGTGATAAAAGCCTTGTTATCCTTTAGTGTTACAAATCTATAAGGCGAAGGTGCGGATACAAGTGAGCCTGTCTCAATATCATATAGCGCCCTGCCATTAAACTCTTGCATACTTATATCATTCGCATGAAAATGTCCCGTGAAAACCATGCGGACATTATAAAAGGCAAACATTTTTGCTATCGCCTGAAAATCTTCTATTAAATACTCGGGGTAAAAAGTCGCATTGCCTGTGTAATGCTCTAATATTCCGTGATGAAAAAAGGCAATGACTGCTTTTCCCTCTCTATTTGCCTCAATTAAGTTTGCTTCAATCCATTGCAGCGTTTGCGGATAAAATTTTCCATCTACAATGGGATCTTTTTTCATGCTATTTTCACGGAATCTCGTGCTATCAAGCCCAAAAATCCATAAGCCCTCCACTGGTTCTATAATATAGCTTAGAGAATCTGGATCTTTTTTTATCGCTTGATTGTAGCCAAAATCCGCATAGATTCTAGCAAAGTCTTCTTTTTGAGCGGACTTTACTTGCTTTGTTGTAGCACCATGAAAGCTTCTTGCATGTGAGTTATTTACATCATGATTGCCCGGGACTACATAGGTTTGAATGCCTTGTGCTTTTAAGTCGTATAAACGCTTTTGTAATAATTCATGTGAGCTTATCTCGCCATCTTTTGTTAAATCCCCTGAAATTAGCACAAATTGTGGCTTTTTTGAGGCAATATCACTCAATGCAGATTCTAGAATCTCTACACTTTGGACTAGCATTTTTCTGTCATTATTGAGATATTCCTTGAAAGCCTCGCCATCTACTCCAAGTTTTGTATCATAGATATGCGTATCGCTTAATACCGCAAAATAGGCTTGTGGATATGCGGGGGCTGCCTTTTCTTCTATGCTGCTTTTAAATGTAGAATCACTCTCATAAGAAAAAGTCGGCAAGGTAGAAGAACACGCACAAAATATAATATTTACACATAGGATTAAAAGAAATTTTTGCATAATACACCTTTCATATAAATTAATGTAGTGTATTCTATCGCTGTAAAATTATTATAAAATGGCTGTAAAAATCATCTCTTAAAGATTTAAAATATTATTTGTGTGATTGTAATATTGATATTGCGTTTAGATTCTATAAGTAGATATTAGACTAGATTCTATGGGTGAAATATTTCTATGATTATGCTAGATTCTATAAAAACAAAGCTATCTCTCTATAACAATGCCATTTGCTAAAAAACTCTCATTAGATTCTATACAAGTAGGACATGTATTACAATGCTTCTCACCGCCTCTGTAACAACTATATGTCTTTGTATAATCAACACCCAAACTTAAACCAAGCTTTACTATCTCTTTTTTATCCCAATTACAAAATGGACTACAAAGCTTAACTGCACCACCACTTCCTTGCATAATACTCTCATTCATAGAATCTATAAAAGATTGTGTGCAGTCTGGATAGAGTGGATGATCTCCTGCATGATTTGCTAATACAATCTCTTTATAACCAAGAGATTCGGCAAGTCCAGCCGCAGCACTAAGAAAGATCCCATTTCTAAAAGGCACAACAAGCTTTGCCATAGATTCTAGATTATAAGAATCTTGTGGAATGCTCTCACTGCTATTTTGCAGCAAGGCACTCTTAAAGCCCACAAATACGCTACTCATATCTAAAAGTGTATAAGAGATATTTTCATCTTTATATCGCTTATGTATGAGACTTTTAGTCCGCAGGATTTAAGAGAGTATTTTGCAGAGTTTGACAGGTTTGCTTTAATAGAGCAAAAAGAAAGGTTTGCATGATTGTTTGTGCTTGTCATGTTATCTCTTTTATCTCACTTTGTCATGTTGAGACTTTGAAAAAGTAGAAACATCTTTATTTTCATGCTAGTGAGATTTTTCGGCTAACACCTCGTGCAATCCGTAAGGATTTCACCCATACTTGCAAAAATGACAATAGAAAAAGGCTCAATATGACAAAAAATGGGCTAGTTTCTAAGTGTCCTAATTGCATAAAATCTAAACCGCCAGAATCCCTACAAGAAATCCTACAAAATGATGAAAAAACGCAAAAAGCTAATTATTTTTATCAATCCACCCTATGCGGAAAGCCACAACTGCCACACAAGTAACAAATATGGATAAAAATAAAGATGGCGTAGCCTTAGGTAACGCCACTTATGAACGCTACAAAGATTCTATGGGAAAGGTGAGTAATGAAATTTCGCACAATTTTTCTTTAGAATCTATAATAGAGATTCCGCACTGCACCCTAGCCACCTTTTCAAAGTTTCAATACATTAACTTTAGCAATTTCATAAAGTTTAAAGCAAAGTTTCTAAAAGGCTTTATCTGCCCAGCTCTTTAATCATATTAAAGGAAACTTCCCTGTAGGTTTTTAATATGGAATTTAAGCCGCAACACAAATATTTTTGCTAGAATCCACAAAATATATTTAAGGAGTAGAAAACGACTTTAATACTAGAAAATGTCAAGCAAGAGTTTCTAAATGACTTTAAAGCCCCAGCGGACAAGGCAGAGGAGGGTTTCGGTGTGAAGCAGACAAAAGTCGATGACTTCCAGCAATTACACGAAGCTATGCTATAAGATTTAAAAAAGTTAGAAAATAGAGCCGTGTTTGAAAGGCTTCAAGATAAATGAGACATTTAAACTTACAAGAAGTTTCAGAACTGCATGATAGAGCAATATGGGCAATGGGCGGACTAAGTGGAACAAACCTTAAGCAAATCAGGCTTTTAGATTCTGCTTTGAAGCAAATCCAAAACGATGACTACTACCAAAGATTCATAGACAAACTTACGTATATAATGTTTGCTTGTGTGAAGTTTCACCTCTTTATAGATGGCAATAAATGCACCCCATTATTTATGGATGATGTGTTGGTAATACTAAATCACAAAGCCACACTAGAAGTAGGCAGATAGCGGAGACAGAATTAAAACCCTCAACTACATAAAACTCCCTATTTCATTGCATTTTGATTTATCGCATTGCGTGATGCAATAAGGTTATTAATATAAGTTTCATTCAATGTGATTATATTGATTTTACTTTGCATATCTTTTGCATAAGCGATATAAGCATAAGGTCCATGAGTAAGTATTTTTGGATTTATAAAGCTCCCTTTTGTGCTTCTATCAAGCTCTTTTAAGGTTATAAAATCGCTGCCATTCCATACGGCTAGATTGATTGTTGTATTCTCTTTATTTGTATAAAGTAGCACGATATAGCGTCCAAACGCTGCCACACTCATAGCCCCAACGCTTAGGTTACTACTCTCTTGCATATCTTCAAATTGCAATGAGCCATTACTTATCTTGCAAAGTTGATAGGCTAGATTTGGCGTATTTTCTTGCACACTCTTATTGCTATATAGAGCTAAACACCGATGCGTTATAGAATCATTTGCTGGATTATTTATATCATAGCTAGGATGCAAAGGTGTTATAATTGGATTTGAATAAAGCGTGTTATTGTGTGGCTTAGCTATTTCTTCTAGTTGGAGTTCTTTATTAAAGATTCCAAAAAATGCTTGATCTTTTTCTATATGTGTAAAAAATGGTAGTATCATGCCTTGTATAGTAGTATTTGTGCCAAAAAAAGTGCTTGGTTTATGCGAGAAAAACGCATTTGTCCTTGCAAATAGGCTTAATGCTGGATTTTCATGCAAACTAAAAAGTGGTTTTGCATTCTCTTGTGTAGTATTAGATTCAATAGCTTTTGCAATATGTTCTAAGTTTGCTTGAAAGATATATGCCCTTGTGGTAAGTGGCTTTTGTAATAGGGTAGCATTAAGAAATAAATAAAGATTAGAATCAATATTTTGAATCAAGGCACTATGCAAGGAATGTATGTGTTGCTTTGCTTGTGCGTTAAGAGTTTTTGTGTCAAAGAGTAGTATTTCTTGGCTATGTGTTTTTGTGTTTGTGGCAATATTTTGCCATGCCCCTTTTTGGGTTAGTATGCTGTATTTGCTTGGGTAAAAAATCATGCCATATAGATTTGTATTATTATCTTTATCCTTGCTTATGTAGCTAATGAGATATTTATCAGGGTTTATTTGTGTGATATCCATTGAGACTAGATTTATAGAATCTAGCTGCCATTGCTCTTTCTCATATACTTCATATCGTGTTGATTCAAAAGTAGGCAGAAAAAAATACATATCAACGCTGCGATTAAAGCTAAATAATCCAATACTTGCTACTATACATAACGCTATGTAAAAGAGATAATCAAGTATTTTCATATATTTAACCTATAGAATCTCTATCTTATCTACTTTGTAGTTAAGTGTAGAATCTCCCATAAATACAGAGATGGCACCTAACTTAGATTCTATACTTTCTCCAAATGTAAAGGGACTTTTTTTCAATGTGATTTGCTTTGTAAAAGGCAATTTTATATCATATATCTTTTGTGCATTAAGGCTTAAAAAATGTGAGAGATTCTCTAACTTATTATGCTTTGCAAAAAGCGTGCATAATGCCTCAAGTAGAATTGGCGCACTAAAGATTCCGGCCGCTCCATCTAGCTTTGCTTGTATCGTGTGTGGCGCACTATCAGATCCAAAGCTAATTTTAGAATCTCCATTCAATGCCGCCTCTAGTATCGCATCTCTATCTTTGGGTGTCTTTACCACAGGTTTGCAAAACATAAAAGGATTAAGCTTACCACCTATAATGTCATCAAGCGTTAAAAGCATGTGATGAAGTGTAATCGTGCCATAAAGATTGCTAAACTTATGGATACACTCGAGTGAATGCCTATCGCTTAAATGCTCTATGATTATCTTTAGTTGCGGAAAAGTCCTTGCTAACTCGCTAAAGATTTCTAAAAATTCCCTTTCTCTATCCATACTAAAACCCGCACTCTCACCATGTATGCTTAGAATCATATCTAGATTCTGTGCTTCTTCAAGCAGGGCTAATAAATGCTTACTTAGGACTTCACTCACGCCATTTTCAGCATTCGTAGTCGCCCCTTTTGGATAAAGTTTTAGAATCTTAACTCCAGCTAAATGTGCTTCCTTTAGCATATCAAGTGTGAGATTATCATGGATATATAGGGCAATAATAGGGGTAAAATGCTCTCCTTTTAATCCACAAGTTTCTGAATCTTTTTTAACTAATCGCATAATCTCTTGTCTGTAAGCAAGTATAGATTCCGCATCCATTAGTGGTGGATTTAGATTTGGCATAGCAAGTAATGTGCTAAAATGCCGCACACTATAAGGTAGCACTGCTTCTAGCATAGAATCTTGTCGTAAATGTATGTGCATATCTATTGGATTTTGCAAGATGATAGTATCCATGTTTAACCCCATGAAATAATAAAAATCGAAGGCAATCGCACTGAATAAGCTGGAGCGAACTCTCTATTAGAATAAAGGCGAAATTATAACACAAGAATAGAGTATATGTTGTTTAGAAAATAGTAAATTATTGCCTTAATTTATAAGCACGACCAGCCATTTAGAATCTTAACTTTAAAGCATATAATTTCAATGTGAATAAGATTCTATAATATTCTAAGCCTTATTTTTTTTGGGATTGAGTATATCAATGTGGTTAATCCTACACCATTGCTTACACATAGCAATTGATTTATCTTATTGTTTTGGGAGTATCTTATGTGTAGATTCTAATAAACTTTTTGTGGTTTAATAGAATCCACTCACCCAAGCAAACAAAACTAGCATTCAAAGCTTAAAAAATGCCCTTATTCTATCACAAAAAAGCTAAAAATGTAATTTTCTTGCTACACTTTTTCCCCACATATAAACACGCTTTGGCTTTTTTGTCTTAAAATCCATCAAACAATTTTATATTACAAGCTACTTTTATAAAACAAAAACATAATAAAAACGCAATTTCCCTTTAATTTTGTGCGTGCGACTTTTGTGTGTTCGTGCGTAATTATTTTTATGTGCGAGCCTTTGCGTTCGTGCGTGTGTAAGTATTCTTTTATGTGCGTTGCATTTAGCCTTTAATCACGCAAATAACAGATAAAGCAGGGAAATGGATATATTGAGACTAAAATCACACGACTACAAAAAGAATACAAGCCTCTACTCACTCAAATCCGCTTTATTTATCAACTCTAACAATTCCCCATCACTCATCTCTGTTAAATCACTCTTTGCATTCTGTGTAATCGTTATCTCTTTTCCATACAATGAAGTCTTCAACTCATTAAAAATCTTACTCACCTTTTCACTACATGCAATAATCGCCATCTTACTTTGCATACTTCCATCATCACTAATACTTAGTTCCATTAACGCATTTTTAGCGATACTTGCATTCAGTGCTAAACTTTTATTAATATGGTTTAAACTCATTGCTTGTATCAATAAACTCTCACTTGCCTCATTCATCAGCGAATTTAAAATAACACTATCTACATTATACGCACTTTCCCCTAAGTTTTGAATAATCTCGTTTTTTAAGCGATTTTGTGCGGTTTTTGTAACTAGATTAAAACTCTCTGTAACGACTTCTTTGCTTGTCGTCTCAATATCTTTTATCGCAGAGCCACTCTCCCAGCCCTCTTTTTCAATCCACTTTTTAATCGTAGTATAAGGCAAATTAAACTTCCTTGAAGTCTCTGCAGCATTCGTATGATTTGATTTATAAAAAATTTCTACTTCTCTTTTTATCTTTTCATCGTGCATTTATACCCTTTAAAATACTACTTTTTAGTATAAAAAATTAACAATTAATTTATTTTAACTTGATTTAATTGTAGATTTGTAGTATAATATTACCGCTTAAGTTAGCAGCTTAAGCGGGAGTTTATCTCGCTTTTCTAGCAAGTGCAGAAAATCTAGCAAGTGCAAGAAAGGAGGTAAAGTAATGTTAAACAACAAGCTTATTATAATAGCATTCTTGCTATTTGTGCTTTTTGTTAGTGTCGCATATTAACAAAATTTAGTAAATATTACAATTTGTTACAATGCTAGAGAGTAACAGAAAGGAGGTTTGTTTTTAACATGTTATAAAAAGGTTATATATGATTTATGCACAGTTTGACAAAAGATTAAAAGAAATCAATCTAAGTAAAAAAGAGTTTGCCAAACTTGTAAATATGCAGTATGAAAGTGTAGTGAATTGGAAAAGGGCGGAAAAAATCCCCGATTGGGTAAAATCATGGCTTTATTATTATGAAAAATCTAAGATTTTAGACACATTAATAACAAGTATTGAAAAACTAGATAAAGAATAAGCTGTATTTTAGCCTTTATCTAAAAGTATTATAACTTCAATGAAGCAGCACTTGCTGCCGCATCATTTGTAGCTTGTATATGCCTTTGTGTTTCATAGATTGATTTTTGTCTCTCTAGCAAGTCTTTTAATTCTTGTGTTCGTTCTTTATACATATCTTTATGACTATTTAATAATAGCTCACTTTGTCTATTTATATATTTTACAAACCACTTGCAAAAATAAAAACAACCTATCGCACTAAGACATAATCCCATCAAAAAACCCTTTACAAAATCAACACTTGACACGCTAAAAATACTTATTAAGGTTTCCATTTCTTCCCCCTAAAATTTAATCACTAAAATAAATATAATTATACAATATTTTTTACATAAAGGATACATAATGCATGACTTCATATGGGGCATAATGTCTGGCTTTGCTGCTTTTTTCTTATTGTTCTTTATTTCTTTCATAATATTTCAAATATTATGTTTTATCACTGATATTTTAAAAAAGGCTTTTAAAAGCTTACAAAAAATAAACAAAAAGCTACATTGATGGCTTTATACAAATCAAAAAAAAACTCTCCTGCGTGAAGTATTTTTGATTGATTTTAAGTGTTGTTGAATAAAATGCAAGGGAGTGTATATTAAATACATTGAGCGCCGCATTTTATGATAACTCACTTAAAAGCAACAAAAAGACAAACGCTCTAAAGCTATATGCGCCACCCTTTTTTCACTATATGCCTATTTAAACTTAACCCCCTATCTGTTTTCAAAGCAGGGGGCAAACAATCTTTATGCGCTATGCAACTTGCAATGCAGTCTATACAATCATCTTTTCTAAAAGGCTTTTCTGGGTTAAAGCTTAGCAATTCCTTTTTTATTTGATTTATTCCACCTGCCCCATGTAAAAAGACTAAAAAGCCTGTATTATAATAGCTTCTTAATGCCTTTATTTTCTCTACTTTTGCCACCTTTCTACTTGCTACATATACATTTATGTCATTACTGATTATTGCTTTATCCTGCCTTTTTAGCCTTTCATTGATTAAGACTATTTCCCTTTGTAATAAGCGATTTAGCGTTATGCCGCCGCCATCTGATTCTATATAAACACCTGCTTTATTAAACTGCAACATTGTTTCAATTAAACATTTTATAGTCTCTTCCTCACTCCATATTCCAAACAAACAATTTTTAACAATATATCTCGTGCTATTTTGATAATTTTCCAATCCAATAACAACAATCGCCCTATTATCCGCACTCTCATTTAACGATAGGGCAGAATCTACAAATATATAATCTTTAGTTTCACTTATTTCATAGCTTGGAATCTCTTTAAAATATATGCTTTCAAAATACCCTGCTTCACTTGCTTGTGGTTCTTGCTGATATTGTGTCTGAAATTCATCTTCACCCAACTGCAAACGCAAGGAATGCAAAGCTTCTATATCATGCTTTTTTGTAAATAGTGCTTCGTTTGCCTCTCTCTCATAAGTAAAATTATCAAGTGCATAAACCTCTTTTTCTTTATTGAGTGCTACAAGCTTTATATGCTTCCATGCTTTTATACTCTCATTGTCAAACTCTCTAGGATTTAGCAAAAAGCCGCATAAATCCTCCTCCCCTAATCTCTGCATAAGTATTGTAATATTGCTTTTATTATCCTGTAGTCTGGTTACAATATTTCGTAAAGTATCATTTACCTTATCTCTTTCTACCTTGTAACTCATATCACTGACTTTTATAGGATCATCGATTAAGATTTGGTGTGCATGAAAACCTGTTATTGCACCCCTAATTGTCGTTACAAATAATCCCCCGCCCTCTTCTAGTATCACTTCTTGGCTTGATTCTCTTAAGAATCTTGGCGGCTCTTTAAATATGCTTAACCAAAATTTAGATTTTAATAAAGCCCTTATTTCATTAATAATCTTTTTACACAAAGTATCACTATAACTGATATAGATATATTTTCTGCTTCTATCATTCCCTAAAGCCCATGCAGGAAAAGTCCTTGCAATGATTTCTGTTTTACCATAGCTAGGCGGCATGTTTAACATTAATCTTTGTATTTGATTATTTGATTGTGGCAGGGTTTGTTCTAAAGCCTTACATAAATAATCATAATGCCAACTATCAATAAAAGGCTTCTGGTTAAATCGTTCCCATTTTAAAAGCAAAAAGGTTTTTAAATCTCGTTTTGCAAGTGTTCGTAATGCAAGTTCTTTGAGTAATTTTTCTTTTTGCATAAACTCTCTTTAGTTAATAATCTTGCGTTGTTTTTTTGTTTGTTTGTGAAAATTAAGTGTTTAAGGGTTAAATTAACTTTGAAAATAAGCTAATGCCCTTAAACTTAAAAAATAATAACTACTTTCCGCTAGTTTTCTAGCGGTTATGGTTATAATAACATATTCTACGCAATAAAGCAAAATCTGCAATATTTTTTTTACATACTATGTAGTATAGCCTTACACCCTTTAAAATTAAAGCTTTCATAAGGTAGTGTCTGGCTACACTTTACATTGCTACTTGCATATATCATAATAGCTATATTACAAAGCAATAAAAACAAAGATAAACTAAACATAAAAATCTTTAACACGATTTAGCCACCCTTTTAAAAACTTTGCATTCTCTCCTTTTTTTGCAATCGCTTCAAAAAACGCCGCTCTTTTATCGCATAGCTTATTGCATAATTCTTTACCATCTTTAGAATTAATTGCCGCTATTGTTTTAGCCCCTAAGTTTCCATCAACTGCTATGCCTAAAATCTCTTGTATGCTTTTTACAGCTTTACTTACCCCACTATTTACCGCAAAATCATACAAAGCATTTGCTACTTCTTGACTCTCTATAAGATCACCTTTTATCTTATCCCAAAATTCTTTACGATAAAAGTTATCCATTTCTTTTTTAAATTCCGCATTGCCCAAACATAGCTTCTCTAACTCTTTATAATGAGCCTTTCTGAAACTCTCATAATTTCTTTTATAAGTATCCATGATACCCCATAAACTCAATTTTGGGTGCATATTTCTAGCAATACCAAAGATGGTTTCGCCACCCCTATCACCTGCTACATTACAATAGCCGCCCTCCCATTTGAGAGTTTTACTTTCTGCGATGCTTAATTCTGCCATTTGTTATCCTTTTTAATAAA
>NZ_FZMS01000021.1 GCF_900198365.1 Helicobacter bilis
CCCCCCCCCCCCCGTTTATTATTTATTCGCATGGTGTTTGTAGTTTCTGCATTTAGATTGTGTTGTGAGTTTTTATTTGTATGACTAGAGCAAGTAGAAATATTGTTTTGCATATTATGAATACCTTAAAATTTTAGATTATGTTAAAAGCAAGATGTATGCCAGAAAAACTTTGTAATTATAGCATTTAAAGTTGCAAATATATTTTTGGTTACCAGAATCTATCATAAGACAATTAGCAATGAAAGCAATATGCCATTAAATTCATAAATTCAAATATACGAGATTTGCCAATATAGAATTTACGCATTAAAACCCATAAAAAAGTAAAAAAACTATAAAAGTTTGCTAGAATAAAAAACTTATTGCAAAAATTACGCATAAGGAACTGAATGCAAAAAGATTTTGGAAAGATTGGATTTATTTTGGCAGCACTTGGCAGCTCTATTGGCTTAGGGCATATTTGGCGGTTTCCTACAACTGCGGGTATGAATGGTGGCGGGGCGTTTGTGTTGCTTTTCTTAGGTATTGCCTTATTTGTGGGTGTAGCTATGCTTGTAGCAGAAATGCTTGTGGGACAGCAAGGGAGAAAAAATGTGCCTGATAGCTTTAAAGAGATTACGCAAAATCCTAAGACTTCATGGCGTTTTGTGGGCATTACTTTATTTGCTGGTCCCTTTATTTTGACATTTTATTGTGCGGTGCTAGGCTGGGTTTTATACTATCTTGTATCTGTTAGCTTTAATCTACCCGCAGATTTTGCACAAAGCAAGGCTATCTTTGAGACTTTTAGCTCACATACAGAACAGATTTCCTATCAGATTCTCTGTTTTGCTATCATTCTAGCGATTACTGCATATAGCATTGTGTATGGGATTAAGAGTATTGAGAGATTAAACTATGTATTAATGCCTTTACTTTTTATTATCTTTTTTGGATTGCTTTTTTATGCGATGAGTTTGCCTAGCTTTGGTGAGAGTGTGGAGTTTATGTTTAAGCCTGATTTTTCAAAACTCACTTCAAATACCATTATCGATGCTATGGGACAGGTCTTTTTCTCTCTCTCACTTGGGGCTGGGACAATCATCACTTATTCGTCACATGTGAATAGAAATCAGAATCTTTTTGCAAGTGCATTATGGATTGTTATCCCCGGGATTATTATCTCTATTGTTGCTGGGCTTATGATATTTACATTTGTGTTTGCCTATGGTAGTAGAGATGATGTAGCTGGAGGTCCGGGGCTAATCTTTGTTGTATTGCCTGTTATGTTTGGACATCTTGGCGCACTTGGTGGCTTTTTGTGTGCGTTATTTATGATTGGGCTATTGTTTGCTGGATTGTCTTCTACCGTGTCTTTGCTTGAGCCATGTATAAAATATCTTACTGATAAGACAAAGTATAGCCGTGCAACTCTTACTTATATGGTGAGTTTTGGTATATTTTTAGTGGGTATTATTGTGATCTTATCGATGAATACGAATTATCAAGCAACTCTTACTTTCTTTGAGAAGAATCTATTTGATTGGATTGATTGGATAAGTGCGAATATGCTACTTACTTGGGGGAGTTTCTTTAGCTCTTTATTTATTGGCTATTTTGTATCAAAGGATAAATTGCGTGAATGGACTAAAGGCTATCTTAAAAGCGATGTTGCCTTTTACTTTTGGCTGTATAGTTTGTGTGTATTAGCACCATTGATGGTTATTGTGATTTTTATTAATCGTATTCAAAGATTCTAGGGATATGTATGGAAGTAAAAGATTTTATCACTCATGATGAAAGTATTATGTATTATCTATGCGGTTATAGTGCAGATAGTGCCATTCTTATGCGTTTTGGCAGTGAGTTTAAGTTTATAACAGATGCGCGTTATAGCACAGAGGCAAATGAATTATGTAAGAAAAATATTGCATTAGAGATTATTGAATCTAACGATCTTTTGGGAGAGGCAAAAAGGCAAATCACACAGCATAATATTAAGAATCTTAGCTTTGATCCTATGCGTATGTGTGTGGAGGAATATCATAGTCTAAAAGATATTGTATCACTTGCATCCATGCCAAACTTCACACAAATCATGCGTATGAAAAAAAGTGATGAAGAACTCAAGATTCTACAACAAGCACAGATTCTAAACTTAGAGGCAATACATGCTTTTAGTGAATATGTATCAAAAGAGGGCAAGGAAAAAAGTGAGAAATTTTTATGGTATAAAATCGCTGATACTTTGAGTAACTATGGGCAGTATCCACTAAGCTTTGAGCCTATTGTAGGTATTGAAGGAAATGCAGCAAAGCCACATGCCCTGCCAAGTGATACGACTTTTTTACAAAATGGCGATACACTTTTGCTTGATTGCGGATTGAAGTATAAGAGATATTGTGCTGATTGCACTCGCACTGCACTTTTCTTTGATGATTCTATAATTTTTCAAAAAGACCAAGATTTTATGGTTTTAGATGAAAGCACAAATAAAGATAGACTAAGCACACACGAAAAGCAAAAGATTTATGATCTTGTCAAAAAAGCACAAATAACTACGATTGAGAATCTCCGCTCTGGCATGAGTGGCAAAGAGATAGATTCTATCGCAAGAGATATTATTGAAAAAGGCGGATATGGTAAGTATTTCACACATAGCACAGGGCATGGCATAGGGTTAGATATACATGAGATGCCCTTTATCTCTCGCCGCTCTGAAACAATCATTGAAGATGGCATGGTTTTTTCTATCGAACCCGGAATATATATCCCACAAACCTTTGGTGTGCGTGTTGAAGATTTAGTGGTAATAAAGCAAGGCAGGGCTGTTGTGCTTGGGTAGGGTTTGTTTATGTGGTTTCTGTGTCATAGCTACTAGATTGGAAACTAAGCATTTCTATCCTAAAGCAATCAAAAAATAAATTCCAATATTTTTTACTCATAGTAAATATCACCTCAACAGATCTTTATGAAATAAGTCTTGCGATACCACAAAATCACTGCTTTTTTTATGTTTTCTGTTATAATTTTGCCTTGATTTTAAATAAAGTTTGGCATTATGGAAATTGTGTGTTTAGCGATACTTGGGATTATCACCGGCAGCATTTCTGCTTTATTTGGTATTGGTGGAGGTATGATTATCGTCCCTTGTATGCTATATTTGCATTATCTTTTACCTGAATTTAGCTTTTCTACACATGATGCTGTTGGCATTTCTGTTATGCAAATGATTTTTTCATCAGTATTTGGAAGTGCTATAAATATTTTCAAAAAGAAGAATTTGTGTTTAGATTCTGCGATATTTTTAGGTGTTGGCGGATTCATTGGTGCGGCATTTAGTGGTGTTGTGCTTATGTATATCGCAGAAAAGCATTTAGCTTTAACCTTTCTTTGTGTGAGCCTTTTTACATTCTATAAATTCCTTTTTAGTGTGAAAAAAACGCCGCAAAAAGTAAGTCTCACAAAAGCAAAGCAAAGGGGCATACTTGTTATAATTGGGAGTTTGACTGGTGTATTTGCGATTTCGCTAGGCATTGGTGGTGGTGTTATGCTTGTGCCTTTGCTTATGTATTTTTTGGGGTTTGATACAAAAAAGATTGTGCCACTTTCACTTTTTTTTATTATGTGTGCAGCATTGAGTGGGACATTTTCATTTGTAAGGCATGGCGTTATAACAGATAGTGTGCTATATGCTGGGCTTTTGCTTGGGTCTTTTTCTCTTGTTGGGGTGGTAATAGGCACAAAGTTAATTGATAGTATGAATGCACAAATACATTATAGAATCTTGGTTATTATTTATCTAGCCTCTATTATCGCAACTTTAAATAAGGTGCTTGGATATTATGGCATTATTAGGGGTGGTGTATGAGACGATTGATTTTAGCTGGAATGAGTTGTGTTATCTTTATCTCCATTTTTCTTTTACTGCATACTTCAAGCTTTGAGAGAATCCCGCCAAATCTAGAACTTTATGTATTAAAAGAGAATGATAAAATCTTACATCAAATTCACACTTCATTTTTTAACCCTGAAAATACCATTCATTTAAATGCCTATGATTCAAGTGGTCTTGCATCATATCATGTAAGTGTTACAGATAAAGATGGCAAGGTGTTGGTTGAAGAGAATGAGGTATTGCTAAAAAAGACAGAAGAGCTAGATATCGCATTGCCAAAGATCCCAAATCTAGCCGATGGCGATGAAGTCTTTTATCATGTGAGTGTGAGAGACTGGAGCAATTCAAACTTTTTTCGTGGGAATGAAACAAAGATTACAAAACATTTCATTATCAACAAAAGCACACCGCAAGTGCAAGTTATCGCTGCATCAAAGCAAATCATGTATGGTGGAAGTGCGCTTATCGCCTTTAGTATTCAACAACTAGGGCTTTATGATAAGACAAAAGATTCCGGAATAGATAAAGTGATAGTAAGCAATGGGCATGATGAGTTTGAAGCCTATCCTTTTAAGAATAAGCAGGGAAAAGTAGTCTATCTCTCACTTATTGCATGGCCTATTAAAAATACATTTTTTGATGGCACGATACAAGTTATTGATAGTGCGATGAATGAAACAAAGATTCAGATTCCAATTGCTACAAATGTAAATTATCCACGCAGAAAGTTTAATATGCTTATAAGTGATTCTCGTCTGCAAACACTTATTAAAAGACTAGAAGATAATGTAATCATGCCGCAAGATTTAACAACAAATATTGAAAAATTCCAGTTTTTTAATGAAACGATAAGACATCAAGATAATCAAAGGATAGCAAACTTTTTTCAAATATCAAAGCAAACAAATATAGAATCTAATATACCAAGATTAAATGTCTTTGCCCCCATAAAAGAGTCGCAAACATCTGGTCGTTTTGGCGATGAGTATATATACAAATATCATAAAGAGCATGTGGGTGCTTCTGTGCGATATGGTATAGAGTTTATCGGGGAACGCGATATGCGGGTAATAAATAGCAATAATGGCATGGTAGCCTTCAAGGGCAATATCGGATCGTATGGGAATCTTGTGGTATTAAATCATGTGTTAGGACTAAGCTCAATTTATGGCTATTTAAACGCAATCCCAACATTGCCAAGACATATGCAATCTCTTATGCAAATAGGGCAAATGGGTGCTAGTGGCTTTGCTACTACCACTAGTCTCTTTTTTGCGATACTTGTGCAAGGGCATTTTGTAAATCCAAATGAATGGCTACAAGCAGAATGGATTGATACAAATATTAATCAAGTGCTTGATCGTGCGGATAACTTTGGCGTGAAACAGAAATGATAAAAGGCTAGGATATGAAAATATTTGTTATTAATTTAGAGAGATCAAAGGATAGAAAAGCACACATGCAAGAAAAGCTTAGTTTGCTAGAAAAAGATCCACTTTTTAAATAGCTAGATTTAAGCTATAGCTTTTTTAATGCGATAGATTCTAAAAGTGAGGGTTTTAAAGAATATAAAGCAATGTTTAATCCTATATTATGCTATCTGTGGCATGGTAGAATCTTAATTGATAATGAAATCGCATGTTATGCGTCTCATTATAGCCTTTGGGAAGAATGTGTGCGACTTGATGAGCCAATTATTGTGCTAGAAGACGGTATATTTTTTGAAGAGCATTTTTTGTCTGCCCTGCAAGATATGAAACGCACGAGATTCTCATTTGTGCGATTTTTTACTTCTGCAAGATCTAAAGATAAATACATTTACAAAATTGATAACTCAAACTATCACTATTCACTAAAAAATACCAATGGCACATCAGGCTATTATATTACACCGAGTGCCGCTCAAGTATTTCTTACACAAAAGATATGGGATAGCCCCGTTGATATTTATATGGAGCATGTTGCCCTGCATCATGTTGATAATATTATTTATAAGCCGTTTATAGTGGGAGAAGATAGCATTGCCTCGCATTCTACAATCATAAATGCTGATGGCACGCATAGATCAATCAATAAGGGGGGGGGGGGTAATACCCCTTGCATTATAGAATCTTAAAGCCACTCTATCGCACATATATACAAATCAAACGCGCCTTATTTAAACTTAGCTATAAACCACCACGCGTAGTGTATAAGTAAAGTCGCGTATAAAGACTTTTTAATAAGCTAAGAATTGTGTAGGTGAGATTTAAGTTTTAAAATCTATCTTACTTGGGTGTGTGTAGGGCATGGAGTGCAAATCTGCCCTGTCATAAAAGGCGATAATCACATAAACATTGAGCAAACTCATAAGGCTAAGGCTATCCCATTGCAGATAATCCCTATCGCCATTTATTCCCTCATCTTTGATTAGTGGGATTATCGTTACTACCTTGTTTGTGCCACTGCTAAAAGTATCATACACTCTAGCATAAGGATAAGATCTTGTGCGTTTGGGGCTTACCCATTTGCTTATAGCAAAGCTTTTATTCTCAAAATTTACAATACATTTGCTAGGCAAGTCATTGATATTATCAAAATCATATTGCACTAAATCCTGTCCAAAAGATTTTGTGCAAGATTTTATATAAGAAAAATTCTTTATCTTTGCGTGTAGCATATGTATTCCCTATGCGTTTGGATTTACTTCACAAGCATTTTTAAAACATTATTATACAACCTTAAATCACTTATTTTAGATACTATATCTTTAAATTTAGAATCTAACTCCCCCTTGCGCTTTATGCTTAAATTGATAAAGCTAGATTCTTTTTCAATACCTACAAACTGCCTACCCAAAAGATTTGCGGCAATACCTGTGGTGCTAGAGCCTGAAAATGGATCGCAAATGATAGAATCATCATTACTTGCCATTAAAAGCAATCGCACCAAAAGGGCTAAGGGCTTTTGTGTGGGGTGTTTGCCAAAGGTCTTTTCCCAAGGAGCAATCGCTGGGAAGCTCCACACATCACGCATTTGCTTATCATTGTTTAGCTTTTTTAGAATCTAAGCTCAAAAACGATGGTTATCTTCAAAACAAAGAAGCTTCATTGCGATTTTGTGAAATTTGCAACTTAAATTCATCTTTGATTTTTCCTTGATTTGCCAATCTATCAAGTATCATTTCATAATAAGGTTTATGTAATTCACAACTTAGCCATTTTCGCTTCAGCTTCTCACATAGCACAAGTTCACCGCCACTTCCACCAAAAAGGATAAAGACAGAATCTCCCTCATTTGTGCAAGATTTTATCAGCATTTCAACTAAGCCTAAAGGAATCTGACAAGAATGAAAGGTTTTATCCTTGCTGACATTTTTGACTAAATCAAAATAAAACCAAGAATAAGGCATTCTACCCTTATGCCCTTCTTTTAATCTTTGCAAAATTCTCTTGTCAGTTGGGTTTTGATAAGGCAGGGCGATATTGTCTTTATAAAAATGATTATCCTTTGTTTTTGTAGCGTGAAGTATGCTTCTGTGGGCAGTAGTAAGTCGCCTTTTGCTATGTCCAACATTTGTATTATATACCCATACATATTCTTGCACATCATAAGCAATAGAATCTAAGCATTTAACCCGCAAATACGCATTTTGCTTAGGATAATTCATCATAAATAAATTTCCACTAGGTTTTAATACACGCATAGATTCTGTTGCTAATTCACAATACCATTCTATATAATCCTCCCATTTTTGCGTATATTTTGAGCCATTATAATTAATGCCTACATTATAATCCGGGTCCCCATACACCATATCCAAGCTAGAATCTGGCAAAGTCTTTAGCACCTTTAGCACATCATCATTATAAAGTTTATTAAATTTCATTTATTACCTTACCAAAACATATTCACACGATTTTAAAAATACAATAGAATCTAAACGCAAAGGCTCACTAAAAGTATAAGCCCAAAGCTTTAAGCTTTCATTTTTTCTTACAAGATACACGCAAATAATTTTCTTAAAATTAAGCCCAGAATTATAATAATACAAAAATGGGTGGTAGATTTGATAAATATTAAAATCTTTAGGTTCTCCATTTTTTGCCTCAAAGATTCCAATCACGCCGTTAAACTCTAAGGTTAAATCAATCTCTATTTGCTGATTTTTTGCCTCTATCTCTTGTGTATCAAAGAAATAATTTAAGGTTGTTTTTGTTCGGTGAGGGAAGTAGGTTTTGGGGCGATTTTCTATACTTAAATTTTCAAATTCTAAATCCTCTCCAAACAAAAAGTGATGTAATATTCTTTGATTATTTGCCACACTTAAGATATTACTCTCGCTATCATTGTATTCGTTTAAAAGACTTTTCTTATATTGCCAATTTATGCTTTTTTGTAAAGCTTCAAAAGGGTGATAAAGCTTATCAATACCCTTTATAAACTGATGATAGCCACCACCTAAATGCAAAATGCAAATATTTTCATTAATGAAACTTTGTGGTAGTTTTTCGCTAGAATCTAATTTTGTAGCATCAAATGGATTGCCAAAACCATATTGTTGAGATACTTCCTTAACCAAATCATTATGAAAAATGAAATCATTTCTCTTCTCACAACGAGAATACAATTCTTCCAAAACTAAATGTTTCTTACTTTTATTATTTTTATTCATTTTCATACTCCATTTTTAAATATTTTTCAATCCACAAAAAAGTCCATATCTCTATTTGTAGCCATAAGTGTGCTTAGAAAAGTTTCAAATGGCAATGTATTTTTCACAATTATTCCTTATGTGTTGTGCGTTTGGATTTACTTCACAAACATTTTTAAAAGTTATTAAATGAAAATTTAAAGTATTCATTTTAGTTTCTCATTTATTTCTTGCTTTAAATGCTTCTAAAAACTCATCAGCACTTTTTTGGCTAACTCCCTCTTCTCTCAAAACATTGGAGAGTTGGCTTAACATCTCTTCTACCCTTTCTTTCTTTTTGTCAATGCGTGCTATTCTGTCAGCCTGTGTTTCTTCATCAAAGTTATTTTTATCTAAAATTGTTTCTTTACGAGGTGTTTCCTCAAGGGTTGCTTTACTTGACATACCGCTTAAAATATTGCTTGATTGACTTAGTGTTTTGGGTGTGCCAATGGATATATACTCATCATCTATATCATTTATCTTGCTTCGCATTTGCTCTTTAAAATTATCTTCTTCTGTTAAATCTCTAAGTTCTATATGGAGTTTTTCATTTTTTAGTTCAAGCTCACTAATCTTATCTTTTAAGCGAAATAATCGCTTAGCAGCCTTAAGATATACATCATGCAATTCTTGTGGATAGATTATCTGTGCTGCCCTTGCCATAGCAGTTGCTCCATTTTTTACATGCACGCTTACCACATTTAGTGGCTGAAACTCTGCGATGATTCCACTGAAATCAAGCGGGTTAGAATCATCATCTTTTGCTAAAGCAAAGCTTGTTTGTGTATCAAAAGATTCCATACTTGCTGCTTGTTTGTTTTGCATGATCTTATTTTTATAGAGTTGGGCTTTGTTTTGCATTTCTTCGATTTCAGTTTTTATTTTTGCTAACTCTATATTTGCATCTTTTAATAGATTGTTTGCTTCTGTAATCTCTGCGTTTAGATTCTTTAATTGCTTTTCTTTTGCTTTAATGAGAATCTCATATTCTTGCATACTCTCTATAAATTCTTTTTTCTTACTCTCAAAGATTTTAGCAATCTGCCATGCTTCCTTGATGGTTTCAGCCTTAGCAACAAACTCAAGAAAAATCTCTTGCTCATCGATATTCTGCACGATATGTGCTAATACTTCCCTTTCATCTTCTTGCAAACTCAAGTGTTACTCCTTATGTAGTTAATTTCAATCGGCTTCAAGGCTTAGGCTCTCAAGCCTTATATCTCGCCCTTGCGTGATATGTGTATTTTTACTTTTACAACTTGGGCAGATTGGATTATCTAGGCTATGAAAAGTGTTTTTACAATCCTTGCATTCTAACAAAAGCTTTTCTATTGTAAGCGTTAGGGTTGCATCTTTTATAGAATCATATTCTGTCTGCAAAACTTCAAAAGCACTTTGCAATAAGCTTTTATCAATGTTTGATCGCTCACCCACACTTACAACGATATTTTGCACCTTTGCTGCATTATGCTCTTGTAAATGTGTCAAGCAAAGCTCAAGAAGTGAAGCTACAATGGAATATTCATGCATATTTTTCCTTATTATTTTATCTTTGGTTTTAATAATGCTACATGAAAATTATTTTTAAAAAGTGGCATACTCTGCATAAGCCAACCAAATAATGCTACATTGCTATCAAATACTGCATTATACAAATCTAGCGTATTTGCAAATGGTAACCACAAGCTAAAAGCCATAAGCATAAAGACCGCACAGATTCTATCAATGCAATAGCAAATCGCAATCACACAAGAAATAAGCAGGATTTTATATCCTAAGGGTCCATACGCCCAATCAAAGATTCCAAAAGCATTACCTGCAAATAATAACCACAAAATAGCTAAAAACAAGAAACCACGATAACTTATTGTAAAATCTATTTGATTAACAAATGTTCTAACAATAGAAAAAAGGCAAATAAAAAACAATAAAAAGCTAGGTGTATCAAATATACTATAAAGAAGCATGGAAAAGCTTATATGGTGTATGGGAATCATGCTTAGTATAAACGCAAATAGGCTAATTACTCCACGCGTAAATGGCTGTAAAAATGTGCCAAAAAAAAGCCGCACAAAAGAGAGTATGCCAAGGGCTATTGCTGCACACATAAGAGAGTATGTAAAAAGTGAATAATAAATCATTGTCTGCCTTTATATGCTGAATGCTTTTAATTTAAGATAAGATTCTAAACTATATGAGATAATATAGATTATATAGCCACAGAATCTAGCTTTTTGCCACTTGCTTGGGCGTTTAACTTTTGTATGTATCCGTGATAGAATTTAGATTTTTTATTTTTTGAATGGCGTAAAAGGTTTAGAGATTGCCTACTAGATTCTAAATTCTGTTTATTGTCATCTTTGCAGGTATAGGCAAAATCCCTGCGGATTATGTAGTTCTTTGAAAAAAGCAAAATATCCTTATTTAAATTTATTTCAGAATCTAAACCTTGCTTAGATTCTCTATGAGATGTTTCGCTTTGCTCAACATGACAGGTTATCTTGGATTCTAGATTCTTTTCTATTTGATTAACAGCAAGACTTTTGGCTACATTCTGCGGAGATTCTATGGTTGTGTTATCCTGCGTATTTGAATCCATTTTTACGCCATTACTATTATTCATAGATATTTGATATTCCGCTATCATTCTTGCGTTCTGCTTAGTGTTGTTACAAATTGCTCTAAAAGCCTTTTGCTTTCATTAATCTCTTCTCGCATTCTATAAATCTCTATATCTTTTTCTTCGCCTTGAGCTTTCAAGGTGCTAATCTCTAAGCCCATTTGTGAGATTTTTTCTTCTTTTTCTAGTAGTTTAAATTCTAAATCTTCGATTTTTTTATTATGCTTTGTTTCAAGTAGCTGCTTTACTTCATGGACTAATGGTAGTAAGCCTACGCCTTCTTTTTGCTGGGCTGCGCTAGATTCTGTATTCTGCGTATTTTCGCTGTAATTATTGTGATGATTTTGCATGACTTCTCCTTAAGGCAATAAAGTTTCTGTATAATTGTAGCTAAAAAAGGTGTAATGATGAAAACAAATCTATTTAATTTGACTTCAAACTACAAACCAGCAGGCGACCAGCCACAAGCTATAAATTTCCTATGCAAACAGATTAATAATAATGAAAAATATAATACTTTAATAGGCGTTACAGGCAGCGGTAAGACCTTTAGCATGGCAAATATTATACAAAAGCTCAACATGCCAACACTTATAATGAGTCATAATAAGACTTTGTGCGCCCAGCTTTATAGCGAGTTTAAAAGCTTTTTTCCGCATAATCATGTTGAATATTTTATCAGCCATTTTGACTACTATCAGCCAGAAGCCTACATTCCGCGTAGAGATCTATTTATAGAAAAGGATAGCTCCATTAATGATGAGTTAGAGAGGCTGCGCTTATCGGCTACGACTTCACTTCTTGCCTATGATGATGTGATAGTTATAGCCAGTGTATCAGCAAACTATGGTTTAGGAAATCCTAGTGAATACCTTACCATGATAGAAAAGCTAGAAGTCTCTAAAACCTATCAGCAAAAAAGGCTTTTAACAAAGCTTGTAGAAATGGGCTATACGCGTAATGAAACAAGCTTTGAGCGTGGCTGTTTTCGCGTTAAAGGTGAAGTGGTGGATATTTTCCCCGCGTATAATGAAGTGGAGTTTATACGCATTGAGTTTTTTGGCGATGAGATTGAGAGAATTGCGGTATTAGAATCACTTGATAATACTTTGGTAAAAGAGCTAGATTCCTATGTGCTGTATGCGGCAAATCAGTTTATCGTTGGGGAGAATCGCTTGAAAAATGCGATTGTAGAGATAGGGCAGGAATTGCAAGAGCGATTGAAATTCTATAAAAGTGAAAATCGAATGTTAGAGTATGAAAGGCTAAAATCACGCACAGAATTTGACCTTGAGATGATAAAAGAAAATGGCATTTGCAAAGGTATTGAAAACTATGCGAGACATTTAACGGGTAAAAAGCCCGGCGAAACCCCTTTTTCACTACTTGATTATTTTGAATACAAAAAAAAGCCCTATCTATTAATCGTTGATGAAAGCCATGTGAGCTTACCGCAATTTGGCGGTATGTATGCAGGGGATAGAAGCCGCAAGGAAGTATTAGTAGAATATGGCTTTAGACTGCCTAGTGCACTTGATAATCGCCCATTGCAATTTGATGAGTTTATTAATAAAAATGCTAACTTTTTATTCGTATCTGCTACACCAGCAGAACTAGAGCTATCACTAAGCAAAGATAATGTATGTGAGCAGCTTATCCGCCCGACAGGATTGCTTGATCCAGAATTTGAGGTAAGAGATTCTAGAATCCAAGTCAAAGATTTATTGCAGGAAATAAAAGTTTGTGTTGAGAGAAAAGAGAGGGTATTAATCACAACTTTAACGAAAAAAATGAGCGAAGAACTCGCAAAATACTACGCAAAAGAGGGCATAAAAATCGAATATCTACATAGTGAAATCGATGCGATAGAGAGAAATCACTTAATACGAAATCTGCGTTTAGGCGTATTTGATGTATTAGTAGGGATAAATTTATTGCGCGAAGGGCTTGACTTACCAGAGGTTAGCCTAGTGGCGATTATGGACGCGGATAAAGAGGGTTTTTTACGCAGTGAAACAAGCCTTATACAAACAATGGGGCGGGCTGCCAGAAATGTAAATGGCAAGGTGATTCTATACGCAGAAAAAATCACAAATTCCATGCGTAAAGCTATGGACACAACGACTTATAGACGCAAAAAACAAGAAGAATTTAATAAAAAACACGGAATCATTCCAACTTCAGTAAGCCGCAATGTAGAAGAGGAGTTAAGACTAGAAGATAGCACAAAAGTCTATGATAAGATGAGTAAGAAAAATAAGATCCCAGCAAAAGAAAAAGAAAATCTTATCAAAGACTTAAAACTAAAAATGCTTGAAGCAAGCAAACGACTTGACTTTGAAGCTGCTATACAACTAAGAGATGAAATCGCTAGATTACGAAGTTTGTGATTACTTGTTTTATGTGTTTGTCCTAGTGAATGTTTTTATTTGCGGTGGAAAATATATTTTATGATGAAAGGTTTTAAGCTATATTTTTATGCCATTAAGTGCCACAATGCATCCCCTGATTAAAAAATATATAAACCCACAACAGACTTAAAAACATAGAACAATTCTAGTTTATAAAACCATTCTATGCAACCCTGCATACGCCAAAATAGTAAGAAATATGGAATGGATAGCTAAGGACTTACATTCATTGTGGAATCTTAATTGCTTAAGCATCATTGATTTTTAATAAGGATATTATTTTATGCTGCGATATATTGCATTATTTGGTATGATGATGTCTGCATTTGTATTAGCAGATACTTTTTTAAATGAGGATAGTCAGTCGTTTCAAAAAAGTAAAGATGATCCTAGTATGCTTGTCTTTGTAACTTCTCATGTTATACCCATTACTCCAGAGTTTGTGCAAAATACGCCTTATGGACGCATGATAGCTATTCCGCAAGAAGCATTAAATCCGCAAAACAACACAAATATAGTAGCAAAAGGCATGTATAATCATGGCAACTACACGATCTTTCGATCCGATAACAACAACATTACTTTCTATCGTCATACACGCAATACGACAAGGCAATATACGCGTATGGCACCAAACATTTATAAGGTAACGCATTTTGCAGGGAGTTTTTATAAAGTTGAGCCTATGCCACCAAGAATCACGGCTTGTTCCCTTATTATTTCACGCACTTTTGAAGCACAAAAGACTTCAAGTCCGCAAGTTTTACTTGATTTAAACAAAGTCCCAAATCAAGGTGTAGCAGACATCTTACTTGAGTGTCCAAAGCCACCTGAATATTAGTTATCCATAAGATTCTAAGGTTATAATGTATGAGCTTATTAACACTTTTTTTACTTGCATTTGTTGGAGCGATTACACCCGGACCAGATATTTTGCTTGTCATGCGTAATACTCTGCTATTTGGCTTTATGCAAGGCGTAAAGATTCTAAGCGGTATTGCTAGTGGTTGGATTGTCTATTTGGCGGTGCTTTATTTTGGATTTGGCTATCTTTTTAATGGCAAAATAGCACAGATTACATTAAGCACTCTTGGGGCAATTTATCTAGCCTATATTGCCTTTATACTTTTTAAAAAGAGTGCAACACATATTGATATTCCAGATTCTAATCTACAAAATAATAACTCGCAAGTCTCTCAAGTTTCTAACACCTTAAAGGATAAGCCAGACACCTATCTTAAAGCCTTAATCATTAATCTATCAAATCCAAAGGCAATTTTATTTTTTAGCGTCATTGTTGCCCCATTTATGGAATCTAATCCGCTTATAAGTCTATCTGTGCTATTTTGTGGTTTAAGTAGTGCGTTTTTTTCTGTTATTTTACTTGCTACTTTTTTTAGGAATCTAATTTGCGATAGGGTTTTTCATATTATTGATAAGATTTGTTCTATCCTTTTTGCTTGTTTTGCTATCTTATTACTTTATCATGCGTATGATATTTTTATGTCGTGATGTATTTAAGATTCTAAGAGTTGGCAAGACATTTAAAATGTATAAGAAAATGCGATATTTATGTCGTTTATTTTGTTGTTTAAAAAATTTTTATGAAAACATATTAGAATCCTTGCATGTTTAGTTTAGGATACTATCTTAAGGAGTTTAGAAATATGAAAAAAACAAGTCGTTATACATTGGTAAAAATGCTTACGATAATGCCACTAAGTCTTTGTTTAAGTCATGGGCTTGATGTAGCGGTTGCCCCCTCTTTCACTCGATCTACACCTTCTAGCAATGCAAATGTTGTCTTTTCTTACCACGAAGCGATTAAAAATGCTACAAAGGCTGTTGTAAATATTACAACTGAAAGGAAGGTTGGCGGTGGCAATTCCCCTTTTAATGATCCATTTTTTCAGCAATTTTTCGGCGATATGGTGCCACAAGATAGACTTCAGGGTGGTATTGGCTCTGGTGTTATCATTGCAAGTAATGGTTATATTGTAACAAATAGCCATGTGATTAAAGGTGCAGATAAGATTCATGTAACACTACCCGGTGATACAAAGAAATACCCCGCAAAGCTTATTGGCGAAGATTCTCAAAGTGATATAGCTGTCATAAAAATAGAGAGAAATAACCTACCGATACTGCCTTTCGCTGAAAGTAGTCGCTATGCTGTTGGCGATGTGGTATTTGCGATTGGTAATCCCTTTGGTGTGGGTGAGAGTGTAACGCAAGGTATCATTTCTGCGTTGAATAAGAATGGTTTTGGGATTAGTAATTATGAAAACTTTATTCAAACCGATGCGAGTATTAATCCGGGAAATTCTGGTGGAGCTTTAATCGATAGTAGAGGTGCATTTATCGGTATGAATACTGCCATTATCTCACGCACCGGTGGGAATCATGGCATTGGCTTTGCTATCCCTTCTGAAATGGTAAAAAGTGTAGCTACTGAACTCATTAAAAGTGGTAAGGTTAGGCGTGGCTTTCTTGGTGTAAGCATTAAAGATTTAGATTCTGATATTGCAAGCACTTACGGCGATGCACAAGGGGCATTAGTCGTTGGTATGCAGGCAAATTCACCCGCACAAAAAGCGGGATTAGCTGTATGGGATTTAATCACTGCGGTAAATGGCAAACCTATCAAAAGTGCAGCTGAATTGCGGAATCTAATCGGGTCTATACCACCAAATCAAAGCATTACACTCACGCTTTTAAGAAACAATATGAAAGGTGATAAAGCAAGCCTTGAAACAAAGCAAATAAAGCTAGTCCTTGCAGAGCAACCTCAAAGTAGCACAACGATAAATCAGCCAAGCAAAGTAGCACCAAGTGGTGGCAGTGCATTTGATGGATTAAGCATTGATAATCTAACAGGGCAAGTGCGTCAAGTCTATCGTGTGCCAAATGATATTAATGGGGCACTTGTAAGCAATGTATTGCAAAACTCAAAGGCACAAGAGTTAGGATTCCAAAAGGGTGATGTTATCTCACAAGTAGAAAATATGCCTATCAAAAATGTAGCAGACTTTCAAAATGCATTGCAGGCATATAATGGCAAACCAAAGAGAATTTTAATCTATAATATCGTGAATAATGAAGTAAAAACCATTGTAGCACAATAATAGAATCTATCTTTTTACAATATGGCATAAAATAAGTGCATTTTATTAATATTTTATTTTTGTTCTGTCGATATAATGACTGATTCTAATCGCTTAGTAAGGAGTGAGTATGGCAGTGAGCAAATTAAATGAGAATAAACTCAATGAGAGTCTGGAGCAATTATTTAAAAGCACAAAAGAAGATTGTATTTCCTATGAGATGATCGCACAAACCATTGATACAGAACCCACAATGGCAATCTTACAAAAGATAAAAACACTTTGTAAAACCCATAAAAAGCAACTCATCAGCTCATCTGAAATGGCAAAGAACCTAAACGAGCAGGATAAGATTCAAGCAGA
The DNA here is from genome assembly GCF_900198365.1 of Helicobacter bilis. GTDB lineage: Bacteria > Campylobacterota > Campylobacteria > Campylobacterales > Helicobacteraceae > Helicobacter_A > Helicobacter_A bilis_B. The sequence goes on from NZ_FZMS01000021.1 coordinate 17,054, forward strand.
TCTTATAAGGCAAAAAAACATGGAAGAATCTTTGAGCGAAGAATTTGACTTTCAGCGAGAAAGAGAATTGCTTGAATGGAGTAGGAGTGATAATCCTGTGCGTATGTATCTGCGAGAAATGGGGCAGATTCCATTACTAAGCAAGGAAGAAGAGATAAATCTAAGCAAAGATATGGAAAAAGGCGAAGATATTATCATTGATGCGATATGTTCTGTGCCTTATTTAATCGATTTTATTTATGATTATAAAGATGCTTTGATTAATCGAGAGAGAAGAGTAAAAGAGCTTTTCAAAAGTTTTGATGATCCACAAAGCGATGATGATTCTGATGATATTGAGTTTGATAGCTCTGAAGAAGAGTTTGATGAAGAAAATAAACCAAAAGCAAGAAAAAATACAAAAGCTGATGAAGCACGCATTGAAAAAGTGCTTGAAAGTTTTCAAGCCCTAAATGATGCAAAAAATGACTGGCTAAAAATTTTGCAAGAAGATAGTGAGTATGAAAGCAAAGGGCTTGTAAGAAAAGGTGATGATGAATTACTACACACACTTATACTCGCCCATAAGAAACACATCTTAAAGCAAAGGTTGCTTAGCTTAGGACCTACAAGTAAGCTTATTAATGAGCTTACAAAAGCTATGGAAAATAGCCTGAAAAATGATGATGGATTTGATAGAGAGCTAAAAAGATTAGAGTATAGACTAAATCTTTTTAATGATACATTGCGACAAAATCACCAAGAGCTTTTAAAAAATATTGCTAATATGACAAGGGAAGAGATTGTAGCGCAAGTCCCAGAAAATACAATGGTTGCAACCTATGTAGAGATACAAAAACTCTATCGCACAAGGGAAGCAAGTAAGAGTGGATTTAATCTTGAGCCAGAAAAACTAAAAGAGATTCTAGAGCAAATTAAGCGGGGTAAAAGGATTTCAGATACCGCTAAGACAAAGATGAGTAGAAGTAATTTGCGTCTTGTTGTAAGCATTGCAAAGCGTTATACCAATCGAGGTTTGCCATTCCTAGATTTGATACAAGAGGGCAATATCGGGCTTATGAAGGCAGTCGATAAGTTTGAATATCGTAAACAATACAAGTTTTCAACCTATGCGACATGGTGGATAAAACAAGCAATCAGTCGTGCCATAGCCGATCAAGCGCGCACTATAAGGATTCCAATCCACATGATTGATACTATCAATAAGATTAAGAATCTTATGCGAAAACACGCGCAAGAAAAAGGCGAAGAACTTGATGTAGAATCCATTGCAAATCAAGTTGGCTTAAGTGTAGATAAAGTTAAAAATGTCATCAAAATCACAAAAGAGCCAATAAGCCTTGAAGCACCGATAGGCAATGATGATGATGGTAAATTTGAAGATTTTGTAGAAGATAAAAGCACGATGAGTTCCATGGATATTATGCTAAAAGAAGATTTAAGAGAGCAAATTGATAATGTATTAGACCAGCTTAATGAACGAGAAAAAGCGGTGATTAAAATGCGTTTTGGTTTGCTTGAAGATGAAAGTGATAGGACGCTAGAAGAAATCGGCAAAGCATTAAATGTTACACGAGAGCGTGTAAGACAGATTGAATCAAGCGCGATTAAAAAGCTTAAACACCCAAGAATAGGCAGACAATTGCGACAATATCTTGGCGGATAAGGAAATTTTAAATCACACTTTAGGGTTAATATATCGCTAAGTGTGAAGGCTATGAAGACATGAAGTTATCTGCCTTGCCATCCCCCACAAAACGCTTAGGTATCGATATAAAAAAATATTGGCATACATAGAACCTTGTTTCAGGAAAATATGGAACCTTTATAAGTATGTATGGGTAAAGATGGCTATGAAAAAGTACCTAGTATTCTAAAAATCGCACTTACCACTATATTTACAGAATGCTTGAGGAATTAATTTAATAAAGTGTTTTTAACCAAAAAGAATTAAGCCATTTTAGAACAATACAAAAGGCAACTTCAACACCCATATTGACATCAACATGTAAGGTTTTTATAGTGCTTGAATAAACAAAAGTCCGCTAAACTTAATCTTATGCACTTTAATACTGATGGGCCAAGTAGCGATATTATTGCAACAAAAAAAGCAAATAGAGAGATGTTGAATAATAGTAAATATTAAAACTATTGGGGGAGCAGATCGAACTGCATATCGTAGCCCAGCCTCTTCCGCTAAGCACATCGCCTACTTGCCAAGAGCATTATATCACAAAATCTATGCTTGGAGGTATTGGCAAAACCCGGTTATCCACCATAGCTTTCAGGTTATTTGATATACTTTGTGTACCATTAGTATTAAGTATCATTTAACCGCGATTCTTCTAGTTTAAGAAAATATAAAATATCACTTCCTTGCTTTCTTTCTTGTACGCTTATATGTTGTTGTGGAGTAAAGCCATTTTTCACACTTTGCCTTATTGCCTTTATACTTAACTTCATCTTTTAAAAGCTCATATTTTTC
>NZ_FZMS01000108.1 GCF_900198365.1 Helicobacter bilis
TCCTTAGCTACTATATACTCTAACATAAACGCCAAATTACTCTCTTGTGCTACAAATAGCTGTGCTGTGCTTTTCATTAAATAGCTTGTTAATTCATAGTTTTTTACAAACTCTTTAAATAGCACTTCAAGTCGTGGCAGCACCTGCAGTGAAAAGTCATAATTATCAAGCACACTTTTACTCTCTATGCGTATTCTTCTTATCATTGCATCTCGTATTTCCCCTGTATAATTTTGCATGATATATTCAGTTACCGCCTTTGTATCTAGATTCTTTGCTAGATACTCTTTTATGGCTTCATTGACTTGATTTCTATCTAAGTTTATAAGATTGCCTAAGCCATATTTATTGATTAAGGCTTGTCCTATATCATTATAAAAACTCTCACTTGTGAAATACTCATCTTTAATAAATTGCTCGTGCATAATATCTAATATATTTTCATCGCTTATCTTCTCATCTACTTCTGCTTTAAGATTGCTAAATTCCTGCTTTGTAGATTGCAATTCTTGCTGTGTAGTTTCATTCGCTTGAATCATATTTTGGATTAAATCAGTTAAACTTGCCATATTTATCCTTTCTTATTGGATTTTCCCTTAACATTATGCCTTTTCCTTTTGTCATGTTGAGCGATAGCGTTACATCTCTAGCTTACTTAAAGGCTAGATGTTTCGACTTTTTCAAAGTCTCAACATGACAAACATTGAAGCAGATTCTGTGTGCGGCAGTATTTTGAGTCGATTTTAAGGGTTATTGAGCTTTTTGTGAGAGAGTGTATATAGAATACATGACCGAAACAAAAAGCGATAATTCCCTTAAAAGCGACCAAAAGACAACGCACTACAAAGTTTCACTACCCAAATACTCCCTAATCTGCTCATCTGTAAGTCCTGCAATCTCTTCCTTACTAATAACCCCATTATTCAAAATAGCCTTAATATTTACCTGCGTATTATCTTGGTTAGGATATAAGCACTTTTTCATATCAGTAAAGATACTTACTACATCTTTTGCTGCTTGTATCACTTTAGGATTAGGTGTGCTAGAATTGACACTAAGACTTGCAAGTCTGTTAAACTCACTTTGTGCGATTAATGCAGTCTTTGTGATTTGAGTATGTATAAAAGTCTCACTCATAGCCTTTAATAGCAATTCATCAGCAGTATTATCAAGTATCCTTTCTTCATAAATGCTATATAGATTTTGCATATTCTCACGCATATTATGCTTAATAGCATTCTTTGCTATACCTATATTATCTAACACGTCCTTATCATTTAAAAGCTTATTTGTAATCGCCTTTAACTCTGTATTTTTAATGAGTTTGCCTTTTTCCCACTTCTCTGTTTGTATCCAGTTATACAAAGTCCTTTCATTGACCTTAAAAAGCTTTGCAACTTGCTTTATATCCTCATAGTGAGTTTCATAATATGTTCTTACTTCTTTTTTTAAAAGTTCTTTTTCACTTTTTGTCATAGCTTTATCCCATTCTAAAATAAGATATGCTAATATATATAAAAGTGAGTGTAAATATCGGTAAGGCAAAAACAATGAGTGTAAATTTTAATGAGAGTTTTAAAGCTTTAGTGCGTGAAGTATTCCAAGATAAAAGCGAAGGTGTTATACATATTTTAGATGAAGTTGTAAGCAATAAAGCAAGTGAAGACATACAGAATATAAATAATCTTAAACAAGAAGCCATAAAAGATATAAGAAGCAATATTGCTACAAACGACTTTGTAAGAGCAGAAATTGCCGAGTTAAGAAGCGAGTTAAAACAAGATATAGCAGATTTAAGAAGTGAGTTAAAGCAAGATATAGTCAAAGTGCGTAACGAAATGCTAGACTTAAAAGCAGAGTTAAAGCAAGATATAGCGGAGTTAAGAGAAGAAGTTCATGCAGAATTATCTAAAATGGATTCTAAAATTATGCAATTTAGAGCAGAGTTAAAGCAAGATAATGCCAACTTAAAAGCAGAATTAAAGGACGATATAGCAAAAAGCAAGGTAGATATTATAAAATGGGTGTTTGGTTTGCAGTTTGCTACATTAGCACTTATTGCAGGTATGCTAAAATTAATGCTTTAAAAGGATAATGTTTATAACATTAGTTTAAAGCTTGTCTTAGGACTTTTATGCTTTCAAATCTTTTCAAATTTTCTGGTGCTAATATGTGGGGTGTTTCATAAGTGTTTATTCCAGCTTGAATTTCATCTATCATTTTATCTAACATAGCTT
>NZ_FZMS01000038.1 GCF_900198365.1 Helicobacter bilis
TAAACTTTAAGACTATGTTAAACAAGAAGGAAATTATAAAGATTCTGAAAGCTATAAGAAAACAAGCCAAAGCTCAAACGCTACTGAAGGTTACGAGCCCACCGCTAATTCTTTTGCTTTGACTAAAAAGGGTTACAAGCCTGACTTGCCTACCCCAAATGCCATTATACCACAACAAACACTAGAATCTACCATGCAAAAGTTTAATTACGATGAGAAAAAAGCAAAAGACTTACTAGAATGGCATAAAGATTCTAGTCCTTTAACAAAAGATGAAAATGGACTGCCTAAAGTCTTTTATCATGGCACAACACTAAGCAGTATGAAAAGATTTCATAAAGAACTTAAAAAACCTTTTGAAGTCTTTAATACTAAAGATAATCTAGAATCTTGTCATATTGAGTGCGTAGGCACGAAATATCTTGTTTGGATTCGATACTAGAATTTCGCCTAAAGACTTAGTGCGACAAGTTGCTCTAATTTCCAATAACTATAGCTTTAGCCTTGCAGCCCACTCATTAGAATTCAGATTTTGTATATTCCCATAAATATGTATCACCAAAAAAGATTAGGTAATAATGTGGTCTCTTTATTAGCAAAGCATATACTAAGTTTGATTGAATTTGCTATAGATTTGAGTGAGAGATATAACTACTATCATAAAGATAGTAGTATGTTTGAATGCGGTGGGTTGCAAAGATTATCACACACAAGGCTACATGCTAGAAAATGTAGCTATATCCTATTGTTGTGATGAGATTTCGTGTCGTGGTTGTTTCGTTATTATTGTTGCCTTGATTTTGATTTGCAGGTGGTGTGTATTTAACACCTAGAGTTGGTATCTTAAAGCCCAACTCAAAGCGATGATGATTATTTGCAGTGAGACTTAGCCCGAGATTTATAGGTAGGATAAAGCCATCTCCCCCTTGTGTTATGAGGGTTGTGATCTGTCCTTGCTCATTTGTTTTTTCAGCACCACTCATTGTCGCATAGCCAAGCCCAATACCTGCATACGCTCCAAATGCAAAGGTATCAGAGCTTAGGATATTAAGCAAAACATCGACATTTACACTAATCGCATGAGACGAGTTAGAAGTAGTAGCATCGGTTGTTTGATTTTGTGTTTCTGTAGTTTTTGTGTGTGTATGATGAAAACCATAGTTATAATCCAAATAGCCACGCAAACCAAAGAAGTCAGTCAGCATATAGTTATAACCTAACTGCACGCCTATATTAAGATATCTTTGTGCAGTGGTTTCATCATTTGTTGTGCCTTGCCCTGTGGTTGTTGTTTTTACAAAACTTACTGAATAGCCCGTATTAATCCCAGCAAAAAAGCCGCTACCATCGCCCTCATCAGCCAACATGAAGCTTGGTGGAGAGATTAGTGCTAGTGTTATTGCTACTTTTCCAAATCGTTTATACATGATAAACCCCTTTTAATCACTTAAAATATTTGCATTTTGTTGTAAAATGCGTGAATTATTGTAACATACTTCAAAAAAAACGATTTATGTAATATTTATAACTATTTTTTGTAAAAACTATGATATTTTTACAAAATTACTCAAATCATGGAATCTTGTGTATAAATATCTATTAGTCTTTTAATTACGCTTAAAATAAAGCTTGGTTAGCACATTTGCAAATTAAGAAAATTTTACTGAAATGTAATAGAGTATCATCACACTTGCACCGCTTAATACGCCATGCAAAATCGCCCCTAGAATGCTGCCTAGTATTTTGTTTGGCTTTAGGTTATAGAATCTGCCTATTAAACTTGGCTTGTAATAATCATAAATTCGTATAAAAATGCAGCCAATAAAGGCTTCTAAGATATACATTTGCCATGTTGCAAAGACAAATAAACACGCACAAAAAAGGCTTATCATAAGCTGGATTATAGCAAAATCGTGTGGTATGAGTGGTTTAGCTTGGTTTGTGTTTATGGAATCTTGTGTATTGCTAGATTTGTTTGTGGGGTTAGATTCCAGAATCTTACAATTTTGCATCCCTACGCCCTGCACCCACCCATTTGGGTTAGATTCTAAGTTTTTAGATGTTTCGCTACGCTCAACATGACAAGCTGTTTTAGAATCTAGATCCCCATTATCTTGCATCTCAAACCCTGCACCTTGCCTATAAGACATAGAATCTAGGTTTTGCATATTCTTATAAAGATATACTGCTAAAAAGAGACTAAGTAATAATGCAGTCTCTTTATTATGCAAAGCAATGGGATAAATAATAATAAAGCCCAAAATATTTGCAATGATTTTTTGCAATACTAAAGGCTTTATCTTATCAAAAATATAAAGATGAAATAATCTCATTGTATGCCTTAATTAAACAACATTAGTTTAGCGAAGTTGTTTGATAAAGTTGCATAAGCTTTAGATAAAACTCCTCTTCACCGCTATTTTGTATAATCCCGCTTGATGGTAAAATATCATAATACAATCTATCTAAATCCTTGAATCTATGTGGGAATAAAGATGAAAGCAGAATGGCTGAAATCTGCCTTCTCACAAGCATAGCAGGTGGTAAAAGCCCTAGTCTAAAAAACTCGACAAAAGATCCTGCATTATAGTTAATATGATGATGATGTCCATGCGGACAAGTATGGATTGATACAAGCGTTTTACACACATCACAATATACATATTCTGGTAAAATCTCAACTTCTATATTCATACCTGTGAGAGAATCAAAGATAGAATGCACTTCATTATCTAAATAATACACAGATAAACCGCGATTATTCTCGCCAACAAGCAGTTTATTGCAACCAAAATTCCTTGCTACAATGGCATTCATAATCATGCGATTCTGCCCTGCATACAGATAGGTATCATCATGCGGGATAATGATAACTCGCTCTTTCATAAGATAATTATCTATCAAAAATTCCATACATTTTAGTCGCAAGTTATATTCTATTAAGTCGCTTTTATGTGGTTTGAGTAAGAATACGACTAATAGATCACACTCTTCTAGAGCGTCTCGCATAATTTTTTCATGGATTCTATGCAAGGGAGATGCACTCATAACAATACCTGCGATATTTTTCGCACTAAGTGTGGCTATGCGTTGGGCTAGTCGTTTTTTATGCTTAATGATCTCGTTATTTGTGAGTGTGTATTTACCGCTTACACATATTTCGCCTATTCTAGATTCTATATCTTGTATGCGTTTGGAGGCAAAATCACCGCCCATTATCTTATTGATCCGCTCTTGTTTATTAATGCTAAACACAGAATCTACAATAATGCTACCTGAAGTCTCACCATCTGTAATAAGCTCGATTTTATCACCCTTTTTTGCCTTTTGCAAGACTTCACTATTGCGTCTTCCACTAGGACTTAAGAGAAATGGGCAAGGATAGCTCTGGTCTTTATAGACACCGCTTGTATTGACTGCTTTCATCTGTGCTTCATTCATAAGCTCTGTTACAGGATAGAGTAAGCCCTCTTGTGCGAGATTTAGGACTGAAATCGCTTCTTTATCGATATAGAGTTGTTTATTTTTTTCTTGAGATGCCATATTTCTTCCTTTTTTCCCATAAGCTTTTGCGGCTCATGCCAAGTTTTTTTGCTAATTCTACATCTGGGTATCGCCCCTCAAATTTTGTAATTACAATCCTTTCATATTCTTTAATGGATAGAATCTCACTGCCAATTTCAAGATTATTAGCCATATTTGTAATATCTACAATATGCGGAAAGGATACTAAATCATCAGAAATCATTGAGATAATAAGACGATAGTTTGCCATTTTGTCTAAGAAATCCTTTTTTTCTTGCTTCTTTAGATTCTCACAATTTGTAATGTAATAGACTTTATTTTTTTGAAACTCATAATCACTCCATGAGATACTCTTAAGGCTTATAAACTCAAACCTTAGCTTTCTCTCAATCGCATATTTCATCGCATAAATGTCAGCACTTCTTTGGGAACTCGCTTTGATTAGAATCGGTGGATTATATTGGGGCAGGGTTGGCGTTTGTAATTCATTTTGTATGAAAGTGAAATAATTTTTAAAGAATCTAATGTCTTCAGCAAGTTCCTTAAAGCCTTTGTAATGCTCGATTTTTCTCACTAACTCGTCCATTATAAAAGGCTTAATAATATAGTCTTTTGCTCCCATTTTAAGAGGCTTTGACACGGTATCATCGCTGACATAGGATACCATAAGAATGATTATGGCGTCTTTATGTGTTTCAATAATGTCTCTATAATCTGCGGTGCTTGTAGAGAGTAGCACAATGTCAAATCCCGTGCGATTTATTGCCTCTTCAAGTGAAGAAGTGATAAATGATACATACCCACCATCTGCTAATTTACTTGCTATACTTTGGGCTAAATAGGTTTCACTCTCAATAATCAAAACATTCATACATATCCTTTTTTCAAAGTTTTAAGGTATCTTCTTGGGCTAAGATTCTCTTGTAGCTTCTCTTTTGATAGAATCTTTCTCACATAGAATCTTCCCTGCATTAAAACTTCCTTATTTAATTTCATGGATTTAACAGAACTTCCTTGCACGAAGTTGTGCTATGCTATTTACTAGCACCCCTTCTTTTCTTCCCACAAAGCCTAAGCCTTCCGCCGTGCTAGCCTTTATGCTGACACACATTTTTGGTAAGTAAAGAATATTTGCTAAGACTTCTTGCATTTGTGCTTTATAAGGCGAGATTCTAGGGGTTTGGGCTATGATTGTAATATCAAGGTGTATAATCTCTAAGCCAACGCTTAAGCAATAATCATAAACTTCTTTTAAAAGTATCTTAGAATCTATATTTTTAAACTCTTGCTTACTATCAGGGAAAAGCTCACCTATATCACCATAGTTCATAGCCCCAAGTATAGAATCTATAATCGCATGTATAGCCACATCGCCATCACTATGGGCTTTGAAACCAAAGTTAGATTCTATCTTTACCCCGCAAAGATACATATCTTTAGAATCTATAAAGCCATGTATATCGCTACCATAGCCTATGAGAGTGTCGCTTTTATTATGTGCGTTTGCGTGATATAGCTTTTTTAATAAATGCAAGTCATCATGGTATGTAAGCTTTGTCATATCTTTACTGCCGATAACAAAGCCAAGATTAGAATCTTTAAGTGAGAGTATTGCAGTGCTTTCATCGCTAAAGTCAATCTCTTTTGTAAAAGATTCTAGAATCTTTTTTGTCTTTGTGATTTGAGGCGTTTGGATAAGCTTTAGATTCTCTCTCTCTATTGCTTTATGTGTGTTGTTAGTAGAATCATACATGAGTGTTGTATCACTCACTTGCAAATATGGCACAATGCAGTCAAAATATTCATTCATAAACAAAGATAGCATATCGTGCAATACATGCCTTTTTGTATCAAATCTCGCACAATCATTGACAATTATATGTGTGCTTTCTACATGTTGCAGGGCATTTTTTAGAGACTGAAAGCGGGTGTTACCACCGCAGACAATTTCAAGCGGGATTTTATACTCTTTATCATTGATATGAAAATACAAAGCATTTGATATGAGTTTTTTCATATAAAATATATCTTTTTTAGAAGCTGTGATGATTATCTTTTGTAAAGGTGTTTTTGTGTAATGTGTTTGAGAATCTTGGGTTAGATTCTGTGTATCTATGGATTTGCTTGGAATAGATTCGCTATTTTTATTGTTACATTTTATGTCATTTTTGCCTTGATGGGTATTTGTATGTGTTGCATTTTCTGCTTGTTGTAATGTATTAAGTATGTCTAGTATCTGTGAAGCAAGATTATGTGTTACAAAATACCACAAAGGCGTAGTCCCAAGCCTTAGCCATTGTTTCTTTGTAGATGGTTTATTGCTAGATTCTATATTTTCATTATGAAATGTATTATTAAAGCATGTATTATTTGCATGTAATGTGCTTTTTGCCCTGCCACTGCAAAATCGCACAGAATCTCCAGCTGCCATGATAATAAGCGTTATATCCTTCATCATTTTTCCTTAAAAAATAAACACTTTATAAAACTTCACACACATGCTAATAACTTTACTTAATGTTACCATATCTCATTTTTCAGTGCGATATGATACAAAAAATATTTATCATTATATAATAAATCTGTAAAGTTTGTTACCATTTTATACAAAAACTCTATTTTATCGTTACTAGATTCAAAATTATATTGGGATATAGATAAAATCACACAAGTTTGCATTACACTTAGACTGAAATTACTCTATTTACAAAGGATTTGCATGAGTGAGAATTTACGAAATACATGGATAGAAAAAAGGGCAAACGATAAAATTAGGACACAGCTTTATTACGCAAAAAGGGGCATTATCACAGAAGAAATGCGATATGTCGCAAATGTTGAGAATCTTAGCCCAGAACTCATTAGAAAAGAAGTCGCAAGAGGTAGGCTTATAATCCCTGCAAATATCAATCATAAGAATCTAGAGCCTATGGGTATAGGTGTAGCTTTAAAGACAAAGATTAACTCAAATATTGGATCATCTCAAATCGTAGAAGATATTGATGAAGAGGTAACAAAGCTTAAGACTTCAATCAAATATGGTGCAGATACTGTTATGGATCTATCCACAGGTGGCGATTTAGACAAGATTAGAGAGGCTATTATACAGGCATCAAGTGTGCCTATTGGTACTGTGCCTATGTATCAGATTCTACATGATGTGAAAAATGATGTGTTGAAACTAGATATTGAAACTATGCTTAGTGTATTAAGGAAACAGGCAAAGCAAGGGGTAAGCTACTTTACTATACATTGTGGCTTTTTACTCGCACACATGCCAGCAGTCTCAAAGCGAAAAATGGGTATAGTCTCTCGTGGTGGTAGCCTTATGGCAAGTTGGATGCTACATTATCACAAAGAGAATCCTTTTTATGAATATTTTGATGAGATTCTAAAAATCTGTCAAGAATATGATGTGTCTTTATCTCTAGGCGACTCTTTACGCCCGGGCTGTTTGGCTGATGCGAGTGATGAAGCACAATTTGCCGAGTTAAAGGTATTAGGCGAACTAGCAAAAAGGGCGTATGAAGCCGATGTGCAAGTCATGATCGAGGGTCCCGGGCATGTCCCGCTTAATCAAATAGAACGAAATGTAGAATTGCAAAAAGAATATTGCAATGAAGCACCATTTTATGTGCTAGGACCGCTTGTTACAGATATTGCCGCAGGATATGATCATATCGCAAGTGCCATTGGTGCGTGTGTGGCAGCATGGAAAGGTGTAGCAATGCTATGCTATGTAACGCCAAAAGAGCATTTAGGTCTGCCTAATGCAAATGATGTGAGAGAGGGCATTATCGCTTATAAAATCGCTGCACACGCAGCAGATATTGCAAGAGGGAGAGTTGGTGCAAGAGACAGGGATGATGCGATGAGTGATGCAAGATATAGCTTTGATTGGAATAAGCAGTTTGAGCTCGCCCTAGATGGTGAGAGAGCGCAAGAATACCATGATGAAGCCCTGCCACAAGAAGTCTTTAAAGATGCTGAATTTTGCTCAATGTGCGGTCCAAAATTTTGTAGCTATAAAATCACACAAGATATTTTCAAAAACTATAAAGAAGAGAAATTGCCACAATAATGGCTTTTAGAATCTTTATGTTACTCACATTATCCATTTTTAAAGCTAGATTCTAGCTTTAATTTAGCATTGCTTTTTTGTGTTTGTTTCTTAAAATGTAGGCTTTATTATCTCAATTTAAAAGGGCAGATATGTTACTAAAAAGTGCGTTTATAGCTTTGTTTTCACTTTATAATGTCGATACAACTATGCTAAAAGAATGCAAAAGTGAAGCAGATAAAATAAGCGGTTGTGTAGAGAGAATTTATCATTCAAATGGGCGTCTTTGGATGGAAAAGCCATATAAAAATGGTAAAAAAGAGGGTGTGGAGAGGCTGTATCATGGCGATATGAATATTTTTGTCGAAATGCCATTTAAAAACGACAAGCCAGAAGGAATAAGAAGGTGGTATTATCGGAATGGCAATATAGGGGGAGAAGCAATATATAAAAATGGTAAGCAAGAAGGCGTTATAAAAATGTATGATGAAGGTGGAAACTTGCAAGCAGAAGTATCAGCTTTAAATCTTATATTGCATGGAGATACAAAACTCTACACAGAAGATGGGAAGCTGTTTATCTTAATCAAAGCCAAAAATGGTAAGATTATAAGTAGTAAGTGCTTTAATGACAAAGTCCTAACAAACGAAGAATTAAGCGAGTATGATATACTCAAAAGTGCTGAAAAAGCAATTAAATCTTTACAAGAAATATGCTTTAAAGAGAGTGATTTTAGGTAGTGTATGATTTATAGCTATTCACAACATATTTGCTAGCTTCTATTTTTAGTTTTGATTTTTGGAATCTATCCCATGTGGGTTAGTGTGGGACTAGAGATTCTAAAAGCAATTTTGTTGTATTGAGTGTTAGCACAAATATCTAACAGGGATTCCAGAAAAAATATTTCACCTTTTTCAAAGACTCAATATGGCAACAAAACAAACTTTAGATTCTACTTCATTTATGTGAGTTTAAATTGTGCTGCAGGGCATGAATACTAGAATTTAACTTCTAGTCCAAAGCGAAGTTTGCATAGCATTACCTATTGAATATACTGCTCTAGCTCTTGTCCACTATAAAAGATATAGTTTGCTTTTTGAATCTCATAGTTATTCAAAGCTTGAATGAAAGTAGATTCTGCATCATACTTTGTGCTTAAAGCCTGTAAGTATTCTGTAAAAGTAACTAGGTTTGCATCATATCGCTTTTTCATGTTGTCATAAGAGAGATTTGCGGATATGAGACTTGCTTTTGCACTTTTTATTTGATTTTGTGCGACTTCAATGGCTTTTCTGTATAGCTCTTCATCTTTTTTTTGCTCATTTTTTTTGTAGGCAAGTTTCTTTTCTGTTGCAAGTTGGGCTAGGCGAAATGATTGTTTTTGCATACTCTGCCCGATCTTTGCAAATAAGCCATAACTCACCACAACGCTAAATGTATTTTGATGATCAGCATACGACATAAGAAAGCTTGGCGGTAAAGTATTGCCGCTTATTAGCCCTTTTGCAAAGTCTGGAATCTGAATATTGTAAGTATAGCTATCTTGGATATTTAGCACAGGAAAATAATGTAATTGCTTATTTAAATATTTTTGTGCTTGCACTTGATATTCAAGCGATTTAATATCGTCTCTATCTTGGAGTTTGAAGCTAGGAGATTCTATCTGCACGCGTTTTAGAGATTCTATCTTTGTGTTTGTGAGATACTCTAACATGAGTTTGCTTTGCTCTAAGGCAAGCTTTGCATCATCGATTTGATATTGTGTTAATGCTGCTTGTGATTTGAGTGATTCTAAATCGGCAATGGTTTTTAAACCTTGATTATAAAGCTTTTGCACTCTATCTACATCAGAGTTTATTTGCTCTAGCTTTTGTTCTAGCGTTAAAAGTTTTGATTCATTGCTAAAATAAGTATAGTATTGTTGCACAACTTGCAGATAAATGCTCTGTTTTGTGTATTTGCTATCATAGCTTACCGTTGTTGCAGTTGCACCCTTTTCTCTAATGGCATTATAATCAGCATAATCAAGTTTCATATTAAATGCAAGTTGTGCGTTTTGCGTGGTATAGCTCATCGGCACACTCGCACTTGAATGATTGAAATTATATCTTGCATCAAGCGTTGGGATTAATGCCATGATTTGCACTAAATGGTCTTTATCGGCTTGTCTAGCAAGTAAGTCTTGGGCTTGCAGGGCATAGTTATTATTTGCACTATTGAGTAGTTCCTTAAGGCTCAATCCACCAGAATCATTGCGTAAAACATTCTCTAAACGCAAGGTGATTTCATTTTCTTGCATATTGTTTTGTAATGTTGTATTTTGTGGTGTTGCGGTAAATGTGCTATTCATAGGTTCTGCGTGCATATATGCAAACATGCAGCAAAGACTCATTGCAATTTTTTTAATCACACAAACTCCTTTAAAATTATTTGCATACGCAATTAAAATTGATATTTTATTCTCTCAAGGTAAATAAATTTATATGTGGCGGTGTTTTGGTGGGCAATGCTACATTGGATTTACGCAACTAAACAACAAAGATAAAAATATACTTGACAATTTGTTTTTGTGCGTTTTTATTAGCCCTTGACTTGTTTTTTTTTTTTGTAGAATGCCGCCACAACATAACCTAGAGACAACATGGAGACAAAGAGACAACATGGAAGAATCGCACAGACTAATAAGAAAATACTCACGCTTTATACCTATCAAAAAATGGCGACATGATTTTAGGGAAACACTCATAAACACATTGCATACACAAAAAGGTGCAATATTGCAAGATTATGCTAAGCTTGTAACCCCGACAAATGATAGAGAAACGCAAAAACAAATTCTAAAGCGTAATGTAAGGCTGGTGGAAATAGAAATTGCTTCATTCTGCAATAGAAAATGTTGGTTTTGTCCAAACTCTTTTGTTGATAGGTATTCTAGTAGTATCGAACTGCCAGAACATGTGTATTTAAAAATAATTGACAATTTGGCAGAAATAGATTATAGCGGTATGATAAACTTCCACAGGTTTAATGAGCCTCTTGCAAATAAAGAATTAATTCTAAAAAGGGTGAAACAAGCAAGAAAGTCTCTGCCAAAAGCCTTACTTGGTATCTTTACAAATGGCGATTATTTAGATAGAGATTATTTAGATTCCTTAAGGGAAGTCGGCATAGGACATATAACAATGTCGTATTATTTTGGCAAGAATATAGAATTTGATGTGGAAAATGTCATTAAACCTGCTATAAACAAGATGGCAAATAAACTTAATTTACAATATAAAGAGGTTGTGAATGATGATAGGCAATATGGTGTTCGATTTATCTATGATGGTATGGATATGATTTATCGCGCATGGAATCCACGCGTAAATGCTAGCAATAGGGCTGGTTCTATAAATGATGAGCGTATTCCTAGTGTGAAGAGGGATTTTCCTTGTTACTACCCATTGCGTGAAATTTTCATTGACTACAATGGGCTTGTTATGCCATGTTGCAATATGCGTAGTGATGTCGAAACACATAAGCAATTTATTTTGGGAGACATAGCTGAAGTTGATTTATTTGAATTATTTATGAATGAAAAATTTATAAAAATACGCAAGGCATTAATGTCCAATACGCCGCAATATGAGGTATGTAAATATTGTGATTACAAGATAAATTTATAAATAATATGAAACCTTGCATTATAATGAGGACATTTTTGTTGCAATATCTCTATTTTTCTATATGCTAATGCGTGTCTTATTTAGAATCTATGTCGCAGCGTGTTTTGTATTTCCTGTGAATTTTAGCTTTAATATATGATGTTAAGGATGTTTTTTATGCAATTTGAAAATAATTTGCTATAATTTCGGACTATGTGATTTGGGGCTGTTTTGGCTTTCGACGGAAGTTTTATAGCAGTTTAAGCATACCAGCTGATACCTGTAACTATCAACAAACAATAAACGCAAACAACGCGAATTACGCTCCAGCTTACGCAAAAGTAGCGTGAGTTTAATCTCCTTTTGGAGCCAGATTCTTCTTTCTTTATCGGGAGATTTTAGAATCTGTCATCAATCCGATTGCTTGAGTGTTTTTGCCTAGTGATACTCAAAAAGATTATAGGCTTTGATACATTCTATTTTGCATGTTTTAAGGGGTGTGTTAAGATAACAAAACATTGCTAAGTATGTAGAAATCTCTGTAGAATAGGATTTTCGGACTGGGGTTCAATTCCCCACAGCTCCACCATTATATTTTTATCACATAGTTTTTGTTTTCATTGGGTAATAAGAATAATTAGATTTATCTGTCTATATCATCTCATCTTTTTTAAAATAAATCATTTTAGATTCTATCGCTTCAACGCAGTAAGTAAATCTTGCCATTCTTGCATGATGACTTCTTTACTAAATCTCTCTTTTGCTAGAATAAGGCTTTGCCTACCCATTTCTAATCGCATAGCTTCATTACTTAGAAGTTCTCTCATCGCTTCGCATAAAAGATTCTCATCTCCATCTGGCACAAGGATTCCATTTTTATGATAAGCTACACCATTTTTTATCTCTGGATTTGGAGCAAAGCAGTCTCTAATCGTGCCTATATCATAAGCGACAATGGGTAGTCCATAACTCATTGCCTCTATTAAAGCCATAGGTAAGCCTTCAAAATAGCTTGTCATCGCATAAATATCGCCTTGCAAATATACAGATTCTATATTTGTTGTAAAAGCATTTAGTTTGATAAAGTCTTGCAAATCAAGCTCTTTTATTGTGTCATTCATCGGGTTTTCTTTATGTCCTTTGCCTGTAATTTCAAGCATGCAGTTGGGAAAGTCCCTAGCGATTTTACTATACGCACTCACCATACGCGGAAATCCTTTTTGGTGTGATTGCATTTGCCCTACCGCGATTATCTTGCAAACTTTAGAATCTGGTGTGCTTTGCGGAGTGTCTTTATGTGTTTGCATATTATGTGCTAGTAGAATCTTTTTTGCATTAAGCAAGTTTTCTACGCTCTCGTAAGGATTGTATGTTTCAATAGAATCTGTATGAAGAATCTTTGGTAGCTTTGTATCAAAAGGCATAGGAATGAAGTTAAAGATTCTAGTAAGTTTATTTGACTTATGTTGCCATTTTGCATATTCACTAGAACTTAACACAACGACTTTATCAAATAGATTATTTTTTCTTTTCCACTTTGCTATTTCTACATGAATGATTCTAATATATTTCATATTTTTGCGTTTGATATAGGGGAATAAAAGGAAGAAATCAGATTCTATAAAAATATCAGCATCAGTGTATTTTGCATTAATAGCAAGATTTACAATAAGATGGCGAAACCACTTCCATAGCACTTTTCTTAAACCTTTATCCTGTGTGTGGTTATCTGGGTATGGATAAATATAGCTAATTTTTACTCTAGAATCAACAGGAAAAGTAGATATTCTATCTAACTCATCTTTATAATAACATGCAATTTCTACCTCATGTCCTAAATCACACAAAGCACTTGCAAGATTCACAACTACGCGTTCAACTCCACTTGTTGCGGCAAGATTTCTTATACTTAAAACAATTTTCATATTTTACCTTTAGCTTTTTATGTGAGTAAGGCTTTGAAATAATTCTAACCACTGCTTTAAAATCCTCTCTTTTGAAAAAGTATCTTTTGCGAGTTTTATGCCGTTTTGCCCCATGATTATGCGTTTTTCTTCATTTTCCATAAGAGTGCTTAAGGCTTTGCAAAATGCTTTTTCATCATTATCTTTTACTAAGATTCCATTATCATGAAAGCAATCTCTAATCGTGCCTATATCATAGGCTACAATAGGCAGTCCATAGCTTGCCGCTTCGATTAAAACCATCGGCATAGATTCTGTATGACTACTCATCACAAAAATATCGGCGTTTAAATATACAGATTCCATATCGCTAGTAAAAGGTTTTAGAAAGATATAATCTTTCATTTGTAAGTCTAGAATCTGCTTTTCTAATAAAGCTTTTTGTCCTTGGTCTTGCCCTATAATCTCTAATTGCCATGAGGGGAATTTATGTGCGATTTTACTATACGCATGAATTAATCGTGGGAATCCTTTATGATTATTTATTGCATCCATGCGTCCAACGGCTATGAGTTTGTGTTTGGTGTGAGGGTTGTTAGATTCTAGATTCTGTAATTTCCATGCTTGTAATATAGACTTTGCTAGAATAAAGCCTTGTGTGTCGTTATAGAAAGATTTATTTAATAGACTTTCATAATGTGATTTTATTAAAGCATGCAGGTTACTATCTATATCATCTTTTTTCATAACAGATTCTAAAACTTTAGGCAATATATCTTCAAAAGGCAGGATAGGAATAAAATTTGGTATTTTTACGATATGTTTGCCACTTCTTTGCCATTTTAGCAATTCTTGTTCGTTTAAAAATACAATGCAGTCAAATAGATTATTTTTCTTTTTCCATTTTTTAATCACAGAATGCACGATTTTAATATATTTTGTGTTTTTAACTCTAAATCGTGGATAGAAAAAAGCAAAATCAGATTCTATAATAATATCATAATCTTTGTATCTATTCATACGACAATTAATCACTAAAGGCTTTATCCAACGCCATAAAATCCGCTTTAATCCACGATAATCTTTATGCATATCATCAAAGTTATACAAGTAGCTTACGCTTACTTTTGGATTAATAGGATAGGCATAAGGCTCTTTTTCACTTGTATCAGTATAGTATGAGACAATGCCTATTTCATAATTTTTAATCTCACAAAGAGCATTACAAAGATTAATAACAACTCTTTCACTCCCACCTTTGCATGCAACATTATGAAGTGTGAATAGAATCCGCATATCCAACCTATTTCATTACTGCTTAATACCAAAATTATTGTTTAATACCAAGCAGAGTTTCAATCATTCTATCAATGGTAGTAATTACCTTTGCATTTGCTGCATAGCCGCCTTGAAATTTTATAAGATTTACCATCTCTTCATCAACGCTTACTTGTGAGATTGCTAAATGCTCTTTTTTAATCGCTTCTAATACGCTTTTCTTTGTATCAAGTGTGATTTTTACTTCTTGCGTTTGATTGGCTACTGCACCTGTTGTGTATTGATAAAATTCATTTAGCTTCATGTGCTTTTTATCAAGTTTATTTTGATAAAACTCAACTTCATCATATTGGAGCTGCTGCATCATATTTGCTATATCAAAGTTACCGCTAACTGGCACAAGCCATGGGCGAATCTTTGTTGGGTCTTTTCTATACTCTCTCTCAAGATTAATGCTAGAGGCATCATTACCAGAGAAAAAGCGATTGATACCAAATGCACCTGTGAAGTTTGTGCCTTCATCTTTTAAGCCGACATAAAGCCCTTTTGTTGGATACTTTGAAGTGATTTTAAACTGCCTTGCATCATCATCATAATATGCTTGAAAGTAGTCATCAAAGTCATCTAGGGCGTTATTGTTATTGTTATCATCAGTGTTTGCGTTTATTTGCTTGACTATATCGTGCATAGTCGTTGGCACATCAATGTGAATGTCCTTTTTTGCCAACACTTCACCATTTGCGTTATACGCATAGAGTGTAAATTTACCCATTTTGATATTATAGTTTGTATCACGCAAAGCTTCATTTTTACCGATTTCTAAAATATCGCTTTTTATAGAATCTGTCCCACTTTGTGCGTATATTGTATTTGTAGATTCTATAAGTCCTCTAGCAAAGCTATCAAGTAAATTCATATAATATTGCAATTTACCAACTTTTGTCCCTTCATAGCCATTATTATATAAATCAATCAATGCGCCGACTTTTCCCTCGTCCATGCGGTCTGTAATATCCACATCTTTAAAGTCGTAACCGCGTATATAAAGCCTATTTAGCCCTGCTGCATTATTGCTTTTATTTAGCACAATAGGGTGAAAGTTTGCCCCATCAATAAAGCTAAAACCATGCCCTACGCTAAAGTTATAATCTTCATCAAAGTCGGCCGCTTGAGAGCCTACAAGGTTATTTGCCTTTAGCTTACCTTTAAAAACATTGCCACCTAGTATCTCTTTTAAGCGAAACTCTAACTCATCTCTTCTATCACGCAATTCATTTGCTTGTTTTAGAGTAAGGCTATCTTCCATTTCTTTCATTTTCTTATTGATTTCAGCGATTTGAGCCCCAAGCTTATTAGCATCATTAATCTGTGCTTCCATCTCTTCGCTTTTTTTGCGTTGCAAGATTAAAAGCTTTTCTTTTGTATCATTAAGATTTCGTGTGAGAATCATCGCATTTTTTGCTAATACCTGCTTTTGTGCGGTGTCATTTGGATTTTGTGCTATATCTTTCCATGAGTTAAAATACTCTTCTAAATCATTATAGATTCCCACACCCTCTACATCGGGGAAAAATGTGCTTGCTTCACGCAAAGTGGTAAATTCTGTATCAAAAAAGTTATGTTCTGTTGCTGCCCTTGAATAGCGGGAGAATACAAACTCATCATGTAGTCTCTGTATAGAATCAACATTAACCCCACGACCAAGATTATAATCTGGAAAATAAAGTGGTGCTTCAGGATGGACTATAACCCTTTGTCTTGTGTAAAATTCATCACTTGCATTAGCAATGTTGTTACCCGTTACATCAACCATAAGCTGGTGTGCATGCAAACCCGTTGTGCTTGTGTGTAATGATGATAAAATACCGCCCATAATGTCCCCTTTACGCTTGGATTCTTAATAGTTGGCTTTGTTCTACGCGACTTTTGTAATCTGCTTTTTCACGCGGGATAAGTCTATCAGCAATAGAAGTGTAAAACTCACTCACTGCAAAAACCATGCGTGCATAATGCGTATTAATGCTTTTTAACTCTTCTAATGTTTTACGCATATCTGCCAGAAGTGTATTTGCCCTCTCATCTAGAATCTCTGTTAATTTTAAATGCGGATTGTTTTGTGTAAGCTGTAACATCTCTTGGTCTATCATGCTTTTTGCAAGCTCAAACTCTCTAATCGTTGAAGCCTTTAAAGCACCGCGTTCAAAAACCACTTCATGATTTGCCGCTTTTACATCTTCAATATCACTTTGTGTGTAAGCAATGAGTGATTGTAACTTGGCGATTGCGTCAGTAAGGTATGTGTGAAGTATTTCTGTCTTTATCATGGTCCAACCCTAGTAATAAACAGACAGAAACTAAAAGTTGTAGAGATATATGAAATCTAAGATTTATTAAAATTTGTTGCTTAAACCTTATCGCAAGACATAACCTTACAAAATAGAATCCTGCGGAAGTCTAAGTAACAGAAACTTAAAAATCTTAGTGAAGCTAAAAAGCTTATTCTCTGTATCTGCTAGATACTCTAATCCCCTAGATACTCTAGCATAATGTAGAATCTGTCCTTATACTAGAGATTAAGCAAACTTTGTGCCATTTTTTCAGAAGTTGCAGCTAAATTGACTTGATAGTTACCATTTTTAATATCTTCTTTAAGTTGGGCGATTCTATCGCTATGCTTTCTATCGCCAACATTTGAGAATAGATTATTTTCTTGCTGCTTATTTTCAACGCTTTTTTCATAATTGCGGTTTATATCATTTCGTTCTCTTGCTTGAGTTTGCTGAACGGAAGCCGCTATACTGCTAGCAATTCTCATATTTGTCTCCTTACAAAAGATTTTCTTACTAAATCGGCTAAAATATAAAAAATTCAAGTGTCCTACTGGATTTTTGTGCTGAAATTTTATTGAATCTTTTTATTCATTTCTGATTGAAAATTCTCCACCGTTGTTGTGCCACCTTGTGATTTTCCACCGCTATATGAATTTGCCCCCTTATATGTATAAAAGAGAATAAATGCCATTGCGTAAAGAAAACACACAAAAACTATGGTAGGATAAATCCAATTTCGCACATTCTAGCCTTTAAACTTGTGAAATTAAGATTTATATACAAAAAAAAGATATAATCTAACCTTTATTTCACTTATGACACTCTTAAATAAGAGTATCTCAAACATAATGTTAGCAAATATAATACCAAAATTCTAACATATTTTAATTTTTTTGTGAAGTATTTTAAAAAAGGAAAGTAAAAGAATAATGAATATTTTTTGCAAAATCATACTTCTATACTGCGTTGCGATGAATATAGCAGTATTTGGCACAGAAAGCCAAGATTTATCAAGTAAAGATTCATCAAGTAGAGATTCTCAAAATACAGATAACAATACAAAAGAGATAGAATCTAAAGTCTCAAAGCCCACAAAAACAAATGGATTCTACGCAACCTACACAGAGCAGTATAAATGGGAGTATGGCTCAACTTTCTTGGGCTTTTTAGCAAAAAATAATATCTCTGAAAAGACATATTATAACCTTAGCCCGGAAGATAAAGAACTCGTTGCTGATGTAAAAACAGATAGCGATATGTTTGTTGTGCGTGATTCTTTAGGGAATCTAGTGCAAGCTTTTTTGTCATTAAATGCAGACACACAAGTGCATATTTTCTATGATTTTGCAAAAGAGCAATACAGCCTTGAGATTATCCCTATTATTTCAATACAATTAGAACAAAAAGTTGTAGCACAAATCCAAGATGGTGGCGGACCATCAAGCGCATTATATGGAGCAACGCAAGACCCAAAGCTAAATCAAGAGTTCATCGCCGCATATAAAATGCGTCAAGTTGTGCAAAAAGGCGATAGAATCGCAGCAGTATATCTAAGACAATACAGACTAGGAAAGCCAATCGGTGCTCCCGATATAAAGTCCATTGCTGTGGAATCTAATAAAAAATTTCAATATCTATTTGGATATAAAAACCGCTATTATGATTTAGATGGAAAAGAGATGGCAAACTTCTTTTTAATCACGCCGGTAAAATATCGCAGAATAAGCTCTAGATTCTCATCAGGGCGAAGACACCCCGTTTTAGGCTATGTGCGTCCGCATTATGGCGTGGATTATGCCGCAATTACAGGCACGCCGATCTATGCAGCAGGTGAGGGAAGGATTACTTTTTCTGGGGTAAAAGGTGGGTATGGTAAGGTTGTAGAGATTAATCACTCTGGTGGGATTAAAACCCTATATGCCCACATGAGTAAAATTGCAAAAAGCAGTCGTGTTGGCACTTATGTAAGACAAGGCACATATATCGGCAATGTCGGCAGCACAGGACTTAGCACAGGACCGCATTTACATTTTGGCGTGTATAAAAATAATAAGCCTATTAATCCATTGGGACAGATTAAAACCGCTCGCAGTGAGTTAAGCGGAAAGGATAAAAAAGCCTTTAGCGAGTTTGCAAAGGAAGCAAAAGAAATACTTGATACATTTGTGAAAAATGCGGCATTTAATAACAATACCTTTGTGATACAAAAAACCCTTATCCATGATGACTCATTAGATGAAGATTCTGATGAGATTGAGTATAGCGACACCACGAGCGATAATACTCCACAATAAAGGAATGCTATGCCAACAAACATGCTTTGCTATAAAGGACAAGACATGCCCCTGCCACTTCCAAATACGCCAGAAATTATTGATATAAGCCCACTCACAACTTCAAAATACCTGCAATTACAACAAGTAAGATTCAAAGAAAACAATGATATAAAAGTGTGGGATATTGCAAATGCCAATGATAGTGTTGCAATTTTGCTTTATAATAAGGACAAAGATGGCTTTATCCTTGTGCGACAATTTAGAGTAAGTGTATTTTTGAAAAATCCCTTGCATGGCTTTATGTATGAATTATGTGCGGGATTATGCGATAAAGATATTAGCCCAAACGAGATTGCAGTCCAAGAGATACAGGAAGAATGCGGTTATCATGTAGAAGCAAACAAGCTAGTTTTAATCAATCAATTTTATAGTAGTGTAGGTATGAATGGAGCGCGTCAATATCTCTTTTATGCAGAAGTAAGCGACCAAGACAGAGTGAGTGAGGGTGGTGGTAATAAAAATGAGCAAGAATATATTGACATTATCTTTGTGCCAAGAGAGCTTATACATGAATTCTTACAAGATTCTAAATGCCCTACAACACAATCTTTTGTGTATGCGATTTTATGGTTTGAACGACAAAAGTTTGTTGTGTGAAACATAGGGCGTGTTTTTATTGTATTGGCAAGGGGCTACGATATGGGTAGTTTCACTCCAACTTACCAAACCCAAAACCCATACATCAACACTTACAGAGTCTTTATTCATGAAGCTTTTGACTCACTATAGCAAGTACGCATTTATCTATGTAATGATTTTCTTATAATTCTATATAATTTTTTTGTTTAATCTAAGATTTTACTGATTAAAAGCATGTTTTGTGTGCTAATAGAGCATATAAAACTACATGTTTATTTTATTAAATGTAAGTAAGTAAAGCATACAAAATACGCTGCGTTTTTTTGTTTATATTGTTTTGATTTCTGTTTGGATCTCAATTTACAGCTAATATCTATATAAAGATAGCAGTGTATTGGGTCGAGAAGTGTATGCACCACGATGCACAATAATTTGAATTGTAGCGGATGCTTCAATAGCCCATAGGTGCGTTGTGGAGAGAAAAAGTGTAGGGTTATGCTTGCGGTTGTGCGTCTGTATCCTGCGGATAGTAGTTAGCTATTGGTTCTGCGAGTTTATAATGTGGGTATTTAATGCTATCAAGGACGATTTGAGCCATAGTGAGATTGTCAAAGTTAAAAACTAAAGGTGCAAGGAAATTAATCGTTGAGCGTTCAATTGGATTTTGCATAACCATGATATTAGCAGTTAGAATATTTTTACTATTTTCTAAATCAAGCAATAGTTTTAATGCCATAGGCACTTCAAATTCATAAGTTTCGCGTAAAACAAACGGATTAACTAGAGTAAAAATTGGCGTCGCATCATCAGCATTTGTTAATCGCAGAAAAACTTCATCAAGCTTTTCTAGCTTCATCTTATTAACATGCTCAAAACCTAAAATTGGCGACTTGACTTCAAAAATCATAACACTCTCCGAGATTAACATTATAAGTTGCGAATGCTACATACACAATGCTTTTAGTATTTCTTAAGCCCTTAAAGCTATATAGCAAAATGAATATTTTACCAAAAAGTTTATAAATATGCAAACATAACACGAATTTTTTATATAATATCGTTTATTTTTTAAGCGGAGTTTATTTTGCAAAATAAAACACTTTACAATACATTTTCTTCCTATTCTACCATGTTATTATGCCTATTTTTATCATGTTTGTTTATGGCATGTAGTAATAAGGATAAAGAAGTTGTCTATAATCAACCAGCAAGTTTTTGGTATGAGGGAATCTTTAAAAACATACGACTTGGGAATCTAGAGACAGCTGATAGCTATTTTTCTTCCTTGCAGAGTGAGCATTTAAACTCGCCACTTATACCAGAGGCAATGTTAGCCTTAGGACAAGCTCATTTAAGTAATGAAGAATATATTTTATCGGACTTTTATTTTAAAGAGTATTTAAAGCGATATGGGAATACAAATAATGCCGATTATATTAGCTTTTTGCGGTTAAAATCGCATTTATACGCATTTAAAAATGCTTCAAAAGATCAACAATTTATGACAGATTCTATAATCTTAATACAAGAATTTATGGAGAAATATCCAAATAGTAGATACATGCCTTTTGTGCATGAGATGGAAGTAAAATTTGTGCTAGGGCAAAATGAGCTGAATAAAGCTATTGCAAGAGTGTATGAAAAAAATGATCAAAAAGAAGCGGAACAGATATATAAGGAAAGAATAGATTCTGACTTGCAGGAAGCCACAAAGCCAACACCATCAAAGGTGCCATGGTATATGGTGCTACTCAACTGGTAGAAAATATATAAATACAAAGAAAGGATTATTATGGATAAAGAAAATGAAGCATTAGTTACATTGCCTGTCGTTGTAGAAGAAGAAATGTTTGTATTTCCTTTTATCATTGCCCCCATTTTTATCTCGGATAAAGCAAATATAGCAGCCGTGCAGAAAGCCCAAAAAGGTAATGAAAATATATTTGTAGTATGTGCGAAAAATAATCCAAAAGATAATGATGTGCCTTTCTATGATGTAGGCGTTGTGGGTAAAATCATGCGTAAGGTGAGTTTGCCTGATGGGCGTATAAAGATTCTATTTCAAGGAATCTCAAAAGGCAAAATCACAGAGATTATCAATGTAGAGCCATTAGAAGCACAGATTGAAGTCATCACTTATAAGCCAAGCAATAAGCAGACAATAGACGCACTTCTAGCAGTGTTTATGGAAAAGATTAATGCCTTAGCACATTTAAGTCAAAACATTTCGCCTGATTTATTACGCAATATTGAAAGCACAGATGACCCAAATAAAGTTGTAGATTTAGTAACTTCTACTTTGCGATTAAAAAAGGAGCAAAGCTATGTTCTATTCTCTAGTAATGATACAGAAGATAGGCTTATGCTTGCCACTCAAATGGTATTAGAAGAGATTGAAACGCAAAAATTACAAAAAGATATAAAATCAAAAGTGCATACAAAAATGGATCAAATTAATCGCGAATTTTTCCTAAAAGAGCAATTAAAACAGATTCAAAAAGAGCTAGGCATTGATAAACAACGAGATGAAGAGATAGGCCAATATTATAGCAAACTAGAAGAGTTAAAAAGCGGTATGCACGAAGATGCGTATAAAGAGATTAAAAAGCAAATTGATAGACTATCCCGCGCTCATCCTGATAGCTCTGATGCGAATATGGTGCAAAACTATGTAGAATGGATGTTAGAGATTCCATTTACAAGCATAAGTAGCAAAAAATTAAGCATTAAAAATGTAGAAAAGCAATTAAGTAGCGATCATTACTCCCTTGTTGATGCGAAGCAAAGGATAGTAGAATATTTTGCAGTCAAACAGCTTTTAGAACAAAGAGCAAAAGATAAAGCAAGTGAATCTAAAGAAAATACAAAAAAGATAGAATCTAAAAAAGATGACTTAAAAGAAGATTCTAAAAACGATGAGACTATCAATACAAACGAAAAGCATAAAGGCACTATCCTTTGCTTTTATGGAGCGCCCGGTGTTGGTAAAACTAGCCTTGCAAACTCAATAGCAACTGCCCTTAATAGACCGCTTGTAAGGATTGCATTAGGTGGATTAGAAGATGTGAATGAATTAAGGGGGCATAGACGCACCTATCTAGGCTCAATGCCGGGTAGAATCCTGCAAGGCTTAATAGATTCTAAAAAGATGAATCCAGTCGTTGTGCTTGATGAAATCGATAAGATTGTAAGGGGAGTAAGGGGCGATCCTACAAGTGTGCTTTTAGAGATTCTAGACCCAGAGCAGAATGTGAGTTTTAGAGACTATTACGCAAACTTTAGCATAGATTTATCGCAAGTCGTATTTATCGCAACGGCAAATGATATTTCACTCATTCCCGCACCGCTTAGAGATAGAATGGAGTTTATAGAAATCAGCAGCTACACACCGCAGGAAAAATACGAAATAGCAAAAAAATATCTCATTCCACAAGAGATTAAAAATCACGGCTTACGACCAGATGAGATAAAAATCTCTAAAGATGCGATAGAGACCATTATCCATAACTACACAAGGGAAGCAGGGGTAAGGAATCTCCGCAGGAAAATAGCACAAATCATGCGTAAAGCTGCAGTCGAGATTCTAAGCAATAAGGCACAGACTATACAAGTAGGCGTGAAAGACTTAACAAGACTATTGAAAAAAAGTGTATTTGAGATTGACAAAGCAGAGAGAAAGCCAAGGCTTGGTGTTGTCAATGGACTAGCATGGACAGCGGTTGGTGGCGATGTATTAAAGATTGAGGCATTATCCCTGCTTGGTAAGGGTAATCTAAAACTCACAGGGCAATTAGGCGATGTGATGAAAGAATCTGCCTATATCGCTTACTCTGTTGTGAAAAATAGGCTTGATAATACCCTGCAAAAAGACTTTAAAAAGTTGAATGCTAAATCGAGTAATACAGAATCTAAAGACAACACAGAAACCATAAAAGATACAGAATCTAGCACCTATAAAAGCCCAACAGAAACACTTGATATTCACTTACATGTCCCAGAAGGTGCTACGCCAAAAGATGGTCCTAGTGCTGGCATTACTATGGCATGTGCTATCGCTTCAATCCTATTTGATAGAAATGTAAGGCAAGATGTGGCAATGACGGGCGAGCTTAACCTTAGCGGTGAAGTTTTGCCTATTGGAGGGCTTAAAGAAAAGCTTATAGCAGCCTATAAAGCAGATATTAAAAAAGCTCTAATCCCGCTTAAAAACTATAAAAGAGATTTAGAAGATATACCAAAAGAAGTGCAGCAAAACCTAGAAATAATTGCCGTCCAAAACATTGATGAGGTCTTTAAGCATGTGCTTTTGTAGATTCTAAGCTACTTTAAAGATGAGTTAGAATCTTTCTTATTGGAATCTATTTCACAACATACTACACAAAATACAAGATTCCATAATAATTTTGAAATCTTTTCTTCGCAGATTGATTTTTAGATAAACACAGAATCTTTGTTTGCCGTATTGAGCTTGAGTGAAGCGAAAAAAGGGAGATATCTTAAAGCCCAGAATCCAAAAAGATGTTTCGCCTTTTTCAAAATCTTTAGAATCTAATCCCTGCCATTATTTGCTGTAATAATAGCCTTTGGTGTGTGGTTTGTAGAGTGATAGATAAAGGTTTGAAAGCTTCGTGCATAGTATTTCATAATCATTTGCTGCATAAAATGTTGTGTTGATGGGTAAAACCACGCATTATTGCTTAACATAAGAATGTATTTTGCCCCCGTGTTATAGGGTAGCTCCATAGTCCCCTCATAGCAGTTTGCAATAGCCACATGTAAGCCCTGAGTGATAAAGGATATAATTTCATCACCTTTATTGAAACCAAAGCTATCGCCAAAAATCTCTTCAAAAAGTGGCGATAAGATAGCATTAAATGGCAGTGTCTCTCCAAAAGGCACAAGGGCGTTTTTATCAGCGATGAGACTATAACCTTTTGAGAAAATATAGACACTATTGTAATAGCCAAAATCTTTAGTCGGCGTATTGATATAGCTAGATTCTATGGAATCAGAATCTAGCTGTTTTTCTCTCTGCTTTAATGTATCGAGTGTGAAAAGAGATGAATGCTTTTTGTGTGTGTTTGTAGAATCTATTTTATTATATGTAGTCTTTGAGTTTGTTTTAGAATCTAGATTCTGTTTATTGTCATTTTGCGCTGTAGCTGAAAAATCTTTGCTAGATTTCAAGCTTTTGGATATTTCGCTTCGCTCAACATGACAAGCATTAGAATCTAGATTCTGTGTCAAGTCTGTGTTGTTTGTATCGCAATGACTAGAATCTAAAAACTTACCAAGTTCTATATTTTGCACACGCATAGCCCCAGTTACAATGGTGATATGCCTACTTAAATCAAGCAGTTTATTATATAGCTCTGTTTGTGTATTTAGAATCATAGGAAAGCTTGTTTCAGGTAAGATTACAAGCGGATAGCCCTCATCTATTGCTTGTTGTATAGCTTGTAAATTATTAGCGATTATACTCTCTCTATTCTCTTCTTCCCAACGCATATCCTGTTTGTATTGTGTTTCTATGATTTTTGCTTGTAGTTTTGGGTCTTGTCTTGTCATATCATAGTCTAAAGACATGAGTAATAATAATGGGGCAAGGAGTTGTAGGGCACTTTTTGTGATGATAAAATAACACGCAAAAGCAACGCATAAGAGACTTAAAAGTGATGCTTCAAACACACTATATGAGCTTAAATACGCAATATTCAACCAATTAAAATCAAGCGGGTGCAGAATAAAAAGTGATGCCATAGCGATGATACGCCATACTAGATTCTGAAAATATAATAGAATCCAAAAAAACAAACCATAAATAATCCCCACACACACAATAATAAAAGGTATAAGCAGACTCAAACCCTCAAAGCGAAAGCTAAGTGTCATCCAATAGAATCCAAAAATCCCCACAAAAAACCCAAACCAAAAGCGATACATTCGCGGCATGAATAAAAATATAGCAATGCTTAATGGATAACACAAGCTAACACCTATATAAGTATTTTTATGTAGTAAAGAAAAGATTCCAACACAAAATAGTATAAACACGAGAAAAAGGGGCAATGCAGTCTCAACGACATATTTTTTAGCGTGAATTAGGGGCTTTTTACTTAGTGTGTTATTGTGAGATTCTACTTTTAAGCGTATCAATATAGCACAGATATACAGCATAAAAGCCACTAAAAAAACACAAAAGATTCCATACAAAATAGGTGGCAGAATAGATTCTAATATAAAGCACCAAAATGGCAACCAAAATAAAAAGCCAAAACACATACCCACCATTGCTTTATGTAATATTTTTTTGAATCTTGTTTGCTTTTTTAATGTTTGTGTAGGTATTGCTTGGGTAACCCTGCCTTGCATAATCCTAGAAAGTAATGATGGGGAAAAAATATAAAATGGATAGCAAAATACAACTTGTAATAAAGAAGCAGTATGTAAATATATAGTCGCATGTCGCAATACAAGAAAATGCTTTGTTTTACATGTTATAAAGAATGTCTTTAAAAAGTTATATATTTTGTTGTTTATATGTTGTTGTGAGTTTTGTGTCAAAACAAGCCTTTTATTATTTAGTACTATAAATGCGATATTTTATCATAAATGCAGGACTTTAGATGAAGTAATTATGGCAAACCGACTTTTAGAATCTTTTATAACGCATGAAAACCACATACAAGCTTATAGTAATTTATATCTGTAATACATGAAAGTGTGATACAATATTACAGATTCTATACTATGATATAGGGAGAGACAATGGCAGCATTACAAAAAGAAGAGATTGAAGCAAAGTTGCAAAATCGCTTAAAAGCTCTATCACACACGACAAAAAGCACAATGTTACAAGATGACTCTACAAAAGCATGGCTAAAAGAGCAACTCTCACTCATCAGTGTGCCAAAAATCATGCTTGATACTTGCGTAGAGATTCTAGAATACATGGGCGATTTAAAGGTAGTATGGCTACATTTACAAGAATGCACGGGGTGTAGTGAGAGTTTATTAAGGACAGAGACACCTAGCTTTGAAGTCTTACTTTTTGATATATTTAAGATTGTGTATCATGACTTAGTGATGGTATCAAGCGGACATGGAGCGGTTGCTGCATTAGAGCATGCAAACTCACATGAAAAGTATGTATTGCTTGTTGAGGGCAGCATTCCTATGGGCTTTGCAAAAGATTATATCACGCTTGGAAATAGAAATGGCTATGATGAAATCTCACATTTAATACATAATGCAGAAGCGGTATTTGCTATCGGCACATGCTCTAGCTTTGGTGGGATTCAGAGTGCGTATCCAAATCCTACAAATGGACATGCTTTAAGTGAGATTTTTGAAAGAGAGATTATTAATGTCCCGGGTTGTCCGCCAAGTGATAAAAACATTGTAGCAACACTGCTTTATTATTATTTATTTGCAGAATCTCCTAGCCTTGATTCACTGAAACGACCATTATGGGCGTATAGTAAAAGTGTGCATGATTTATGCGAGAGAAAAAGCTCTTTTATGGCTGGTGATTTTGTAGAATCTTTTGATGACCCAAATATGAAAGAGGGCTATTGCCTTTATAAAGTCGGCTGTAAAGGTCCATATACCTATAATAACTGCCCGAAAGTGAAATTTAACGCAAAGACAAGCTGGCCTGTGCAAGGCGGACATGGCTGTATTGGTTGCAGTGAGCCAAACTTTTGGGATAATTTTGGCAATATTGAAAAGCCCTTAAGCAATAAAAGCTTTTTTACTCTCAATGAAAAGTTCATGCCAAAAATTATCCCCCTAATCCTTAAAAAGTTAGAATCTCCCATAAAAAATACGCAAGAATATATTGATTTTGCAAACACACTAAAAAGCACAAAAAGTCTTTTTATAAACCTAAATACAGATGAAAGCAGTATGCTATCCTATGAAAATAGCGAATGCCAATCGCTATTAACTTGTGCTATCTCACTCAATCCAAAGCTAACACTGCAAAGCTATGAAAGCAAAAATAAGCAAGGAAAAAAGCTATATGCAAACTATCAAAATACAATGAAAAATCGCTTTGAAAGTTTAATGAAGCTTAGTGATACTGAAAGAGTAAGCAAGAATATCAATGATATATTTAGCCTTTTTGGGCTGATTTTAGATGATGCTGAATTGCTTGAGAGTGAATTAAACATGATTAATGCGTGGTTAGAATCTAGCTTTAATGCTTTAAGTGAAAAGTTTCAAGCCACACATATACTGCAACTTGCAAAAGATTTTAAATTCCCACATGTAAGTGAGCTAGGCTTTAAGTTTAAAAAAGATGACGGGGGCTACACGCTTGATTATACAAAGGCATTATCCATTGCTATGGCATATCGCATAGGTGGGTTAGATATGTATGGATTAGCATATAGCATGGCGTGTGATTTAGCAAATGCCTTTGTTGAGATTATAGACACAACACATGATACTATCGTATTGCAAGGTAAGATTTTCCAGCTACCTTTTATCCAGCAAATCTTCACTCAAAAACTAAAGGATAAAATGATTATTGTGCTTACTTGTTAGCTTGCGAGGTATGTTTTGGAGTCGATGTTTATATAAAGTCCCAAATGACTTATCCTTTTCTAGGATAAGTCATTGAGATTCTAAAAATCTTATAACAACTTAATATATTCCCCCCCCCCCCTTGACAAACACTAAGTGTCAGGCTTTATAATGCCAAGCTTAAATCTAAGATTCAAAAAATATTAAAGGACATCAATGCAATATATCACTCTAAATAATGGCATAAAAATGCCTAGTATTGGGCTTGGGACTTATGGGCTTAAAGGGCAAAAGGGTGTGAAAATAATGCAAAATGCCCTGCATATTGGATACAGACTCTTTGACACTGCACAAATGTATGAGAATGAAAAGGAAGTAGGCATAGCTCTAGCTACGCAAAGCCTAAAAGATTCTAACTCACAAACAAAAGAATTTGGAGTTTTTAGCATTCATTCCACGACACATTTAGATTCTAATAGCATTGTAGATTCTAGCACCACGCCAATCTCAAACCCACACAAGCAATCAGCCCATAGAGAATCTAGCGAAGTTAGCTCAAATGATTTAAGCTGCCCATTGCAAAGAAATGAGCTTTTTATCACTACAAAGCTTTCATCTAGTATGCCCTATAAAAAGGCGTGGCAAAGCATAGAGCAAAGCCTACAAAATCTAGGGCTAGAATATGTAGATTTACTGCTAATCCACGAGCCTTACGCAAATGCTAAAGAGATGTATAAAGCCTGTGAAGAGGCGTATCACAAAGGGCTTATCCACGCGATTGGAATCTCAAATTTTTATGGCAGATTTTTGGAGGATTTTTTAGATTCTGTGCGTGTTAAGCCGGTGCTAAATCAAGTCCAAGCACATATTTTCTTTCAACAGCACACATTGCAAAAATTTTTAGAATCTGAAGGCATTCACTTACAAGCGTGGAGTCCTTTAGCTTGTGGGAAAAATGATATTTTTACAAATGAGACTCTGCAAAGCATGGCAAAAGCCCATCATAAAAGCACTGCACAAATTGCTTTGAAATTTCTACTAGATAAAGGAATGAGTATTATCCCAAAGGCTTCAAGCTTTGAAAAATTGCAAGAAAATCTCACACTTTTTGACTTTAGCTTAACGCAAAAAGAGAGAGATTCTATCACGCAACTTGATAGGAATAAAAGCCTTTTTGGCTGGGACTGCTAAGGCTGTCTCTATACACAAACCGCCCACAAAACGCTAGATTTTAGTATAGATTGCCACGATTTTGCTAATGCAAAATCTCGCAATGACACAAATTTATATGTCGCCCCTTGTGATACCAAGCCTTGCGAAGTATCTAAAAACACAGCATCTAAAAGAGATTTTTCGTTTGCTACGCAAACTCAAAACGAAGCTTCTTTAGAAAATGACAAGGGATATTTCGCTAACGCTCAATATGACAAGCAAAGTGCGGTTTGTTAGAAAACAAGCAAAGCAAAGTTTCTTTGAGAGAACAAAGCGTAAGTTTTTTAGACACACAAAGCCTAGTTTCTTTGAGAAAATCCTGCAATTATCAATCTTTGGCTACAATTTTATGCAGTAATTACCAAGCTTTTAAAGGATACACAATGCAAAAAGCAACACACAAAGAGCATACACTACTGCAAATCTTACAAGAGAAGTTTCAAAGCATAGAGAATCTTCGCACTCTAGCCATAGATTCTAATAGAGAGCTTTTAAGCTTTTTGCTAGAATCTAGCGAGTTTAGAGAGCGGTTTTTCACTAGAGTTGATAGCGTAGCAGTCTTTGAAAAGGATAAGTTTTTAGACTTTTTAAAGCTTAGAATGCTTAATAAATCCTACACTGCTTTTAGTAATAAAATCGGCTTGCAGTTAGAATCTAGCTTTGAAAACACTTCAAAAGTCGTGCTAAACTTCCCCTTTAAAGACTGCGTTTTAAAGGGCGCACAAAGCAGAGATGAGCAAAAGAGCAAGGAAATATTTTTTAATGAAGTGTTGGCTAGAAGTGAGATTGATATTTTATTTTCTCCAAAAGCTTTGCAAAATTTTGAGCTTATAGGGCAAGGGGATTTAAAAGAAAATCTTAACAATGCCAATCTCTTAATCAAAGGCAATAACCTTTTAGCTCTGCACTCTTTAAAAAAGAAGTTTGCAAATCAAGTAAAACTTATTTATATTGACCCACCTTATAATACAGGCAATGATAGCTTTAATTATAATGACAACTTCAATCACTCCACTTGGCTTACTTTTATGAAAAACCGCCTTGAAATCGCAAGGGAATTTTTAAGAGATGATGGCGTGATATTTATACAATGCGATGACAACGAACAGGCTTATTTGAAAGTGCTATGCGATGAGATATTTGGGAGAGAGAATTTTGTCGGTTGTATTGTATGGCTTAAAGGTAACGCACAAAATGATGCCGATACAATGCAAAGAAACCAAGAATATATCCTATGTTATGCAAAAAATATAGAATCTAAACCCATTTATAAAATCAAGCAAAAGGTAAAAGTAAAAGCCTTTAAAGATGAAAAAACAGGTAGATTCTACTACGAGGGAGCGGGGCTTACTATGGGTGGCGGCGATGGCGGAAGCTTAGAGAATAGACCAAATCTAGGCTATACCTTTTACTACAATCCGCAAACAAAAGATATAAAACCACTTTTAGATTATGATAAAGATTCTGTAAAAACCATTACAAATCACGATGAGTTATATAACGATAATGAAGAGTTGATAAAGCAAGGCTATGTGCCGATACGCCCCCCAAAAATGGGTGTTGGAAATGGGCGTTGGAAATGGGCGTTGGAAAAAACGCTTAATGAGCTTGATAGGATTCTTATTAAAGCTGGTAAAAATGGCTATTCTGTTTTACGCAAAGAGTGGCTAGATTCTAAACAAGTCAAACAAGATGAAAATGGCAACTACTATGCGATAATAGAAAAGGAAAATCCGCCCAAAAGCTTTGCTGACTTTGTGGGAAGTGGCGTAGGAAGCAAGGAAAATAAAGCCCTTTTTGATACAAAAGTGTTTAATAATCCAAAACCCGAAGCACTTATGAAATATATTATTGAAATATCTACAAGGGCGGTGGCGGAAGGATTTTGTGATGATTTTGTGGGTTGTCAAGGTGGAGGCGAAGGGAGTTACCTAGAGGGTAATGACCAAGCCGACAACGCAGACTCCCGCAAAAGCACGCAAAAGCCAACGCCTGATTTAGTAATGGACTTTTTTGCAGGTAGTGGCACGACTTTAGCCGTAGCTATGAAAATGAAAAGGCAATTTATAGGGATTGAACAAATGGACTATATAGAATCTATCACAAAAGAGCGACTTAAAAAAGTGATAAATGGGGAGCAAGGGGGGATTAGCAAAGCGGTAGATTGGCAAGGAGGCGGAAGCTTTATCTATGCAGAGCTTATGCCTTTAAATGCAATATATAAAGAGAGAATAAAAAATTTAGCTTGTCATACTGAACCTATCCATTGTTATGCTGAGTTTGCCCCTTGTCATACTGAGCGTAGCGAAGTATCTCAAAATACAGAATCTACAAGAGATTTGCATAAAGATATTTCGCTATCGCTCAATATGACAAGTATAGAAAAAGAGCTAGAAAAAATCTACAACGATTTAGAATCTAAAGCCTTTGTAGATTATAGAGTGGATATACAAGCAATGCTAAAGGATAAAGAATTTTACACATTAAGCCTTGATGAGAAACGAAAGGTTTTATATGCGATTTTAGATTCTAATATGGATTATGTTTTGTATGATGATATAGATGATAGTGAGTATGGGGTAAGTGATGAGCTAAGGGAATTAAATAGAATCTTTTATGGAGAAAATGATGAGTGAAAATAACCAAAATTTAAGCCAAAAAATAGCAAATGCGTTGGAATTTGGTAGTGATGTAGAAATTCCAAGCTATATCACGCAAAATTTAAACAAAGATTTAAGAGAGTATCAAATAACTGCCTTAAAGCATTTTTATTTGCAAAGAAAAAACCCGCAAACAAACCACTTAATGTTTAATATGGCAACAGGCAGTGGGAAAACGCTCATAATGGCGGCGTTAATGCTGGACTTGTATAAAAGGGGATATAGGGAGTTTGTGTTTTTTGTGAATTCTAATGCGATTGTGGAAAAGACTAGGGATAATTTTTGTAATAAAACAAGTAGCAAATATCTCTTTAGTGAGAGTATTATCATAGATTCTAAACGCGTGGAAGTAAGGAGTGTGGATAGCTTTAGTGCATGTGATAGTGAAAGCATAAATATAAGCTTTAATACCATTCAAGGACTACATTCACTTTTTACCCAAGAGAGAGAAAATAGCCTAACTTTAGCGGATTTAAAAGGGCGTAAAATCGTGCTTATCGCTGATGAAGCACATCATCTAAACACAGATACCAAAAGTAAGCTAACTAAAGAACAAGAAATAGAAAAGCAAAGCTGGGAGGGGACGATAAAAAGTGCTTTAGGGCAAAATAGCGAAAATCTCTTGCTAGAATTTAGCGCGACAATCCCAAATGATGAAAGCGTCCTAAACAAATATAGAGATAAAATCGTGTATGAATACGCATTGAAGCAGTTTTATAACGATAGATATAGTAAGAAAATCTTTTTAGTCAAATATGAGAGCAGGGAGCTAAAGGAGCTATTTTTAGGAGCGTGTATTTTGAGCCTTTTTCGGCAGTTTGTAGGCAGAGATTCTAGCGTGTATGTCAAGCCTGTGATACTCTTTAAAAGTGGGAGTATCGCTAAGTCAAAAGAGAATGAAAAGGACTTTTATGAGTTTTTAGAAAAGCTAGATTCTAAAGAGATTGAGAGATTTTTGCAAAATGTGGATTCTAGTGGAGATGAGCTACTGCAAAGGGCAAAGGGCTACTTTGAAAAGGCGTTTGAAAACTACGCGTTCAAAGTAGCAGAGCATATAAAGGCTAGTTTTGATAAAAGCTACTGCATAAATATGAATGATGAAAAAGACTTAGAAGCTAATCAAAAAAAGCTCAATACTCTAGAATCTAGAGATAATGCTTTGCGTGTGATATTTGCCGTAGATAGGCTAAATGAGGGCTGGGATGTGCTAAATCTCTATGACATCGTGCGACTTGATAATGCTAAAGATAATAATAAAACAACGAGCAATGCCCAGCTTATAGGGAGAGGGGCAAGGTATTATCCCTTTTACTATAAAGAGGGCTATGAAGTGGATAAAAGGAAGTTTGACAATGAGCAAAATGCCTTAGATGTGCTAGAGGCTTTAAGCTATCATTCCTTTAATGAGAGTAGCTATATCACTGCTTTACAAAAAGAGCTAGAAAATCAAGGCACCCCCGCACAAGATACAAGGACTCTCTACAAACTACAACCGCAAGAAAAGGCACTCACACTTGCAAGGGAGTTTGCTAAAAATGCGACACAAGATTCTAAAGATGTTGCTAAACACGATGAGAATCTAAGCTTACCCATAATGAGCAATGATATAAGAAAGCTTAAGGAAAATGAGAGTTTGTTTCACAAAGCAAAAGAGATAGAAAATACTATAAGCACACTCTCTATACCGCTACTAGGAAGCAGGGAAAAATCACAAGTAGAAGCCTATAAAAAGCAGGAATTTAGCGAAGATGAATTTGCTATAAAGAGCTTAAAATCTATCAATAAAGCGGTGTTTCTAAAGGCGATGAATAAAGAGGGTATAGGCTTTAATATGCTAAAAAATCTGCGTGAAGTGGGAAGCAAGAGAGAGTTTATAGAAAAGCATTTATATACGCTAGAAGTGCGCTTTCACAAAAAGCAGGAATTTAGCAGAGCATCGCAACTGCATATCGCAACTTTCATAGTAAAAAGGCTAAAAGAGATTCTAAACGCTAAGGGTGCAAAGTGGGAGATAGAGCCATTTAGGATAAAGTATTTTACGCTAAGGGCTAGAGATCTATGGAGTGAAAAAGAGCTAGAAAAAAGCAAATATCAATGGCTAGTGTATGACAAAATACTAAAAGCGGATTCTAGCTATGAAGGGGCGTTTTTAGACTTTATCAATGGCTATAAAGACAGGCTAGATGAAACATATCAGCACTGGTGCGTGATACGCAATGAATGCTTTAGCGAATTTAAGCTTTTTGGCAGGGATAATGTGGGGGAAGTGCGGGGGTTTAACCCGGATTTTGTGTTTTTTGGTGTGAGTGGGGATAATAAGGAAGTGCTATTTGAATGCGTGATAGAGGCTAAGGGGGAGCAACTAGAATCTAATGATAAGTGGAAAGAGAATCTTTTGCTAGATTTAGAGAGCGAGCTTGTAAGCGTGAGAGAGAAGGAGAAGAATGCTAAGAATCTAAGGCTAAGGGGACTTGGGTTTTTTAGTAAAGCAAAAGAAGAAGATTTTAAAAAAGAATTTACAAAAGTGGTGCTAGGGGCGTAAAAGGAATGAGAATCTATAAGGGTATAAATTTAGCTTAAATCTTTATGCGATAAAAATGCTATAAAGGACAACAAATGGCATATACAATCATAGAAGTTGAGAGGGCAACAAATATCCCTTCAAGAAAGATAAGATTCTGGCTTGATAAGGGGCTATTCCCTTTTGTAGAACGCGATGAAAATGGGGTGCGTTACTTTGCAAAAAGTGATATGGAGTGGCTAAAGTGGATAGAGTGGCTTAGGCAGTGTGGAATGAGCTTAAATGAGATTAGAGCGTATGCGGAGGCTTTAAGTGGAGGCATTAAAACTGCACCAAAACGCAGGGCATTATTGCAAAAAAGCTACGCGAATTTACAAGCATATATCGCTTCACTGCAAGAGATTTCACAAAAGCTAGAGACAAAACTTAGAATGTATGATGAGATGATAGAAAAGGGCGTAGATACCTTTAATCCACAAAGTAGGGATTATAAAGAGTGTGAAAAGCAGTGTTAAGCTACTGCTAAATCGCCCTTAGTCAAATAGGCTATATTTCCTTAGCCTTAAGCTTGACTTTGAAATTCTAGCCGCTTTCAAGCCCTAGTCTAAATAAGTTCAAAAATCTTGCATTTCCCCCTTGACAGACACTAAGTGTCAGGTTTTATACTTTCACACATAGAATCAATAAGATTCTAAATATTTCACATTTATTTTAAAGGACACACAATGAAAACAAAACAAAATCGCAGAGACTTTTTACAAAAAGTTAGCATAGGAGCGGGGGCGTTGCTTATAGGCAATACGCTTTTTGCAAAAGAAAATAGCCCCAAAAGTCAAAATGAGCAAAAATTTAGAGAAGAAAAGCTAAATCTTAGCACAAAGTGGGATAAGACTTTCCCTAAAAGCCCTAAGGTGCTTCATCAAAAAGTAACCTTTCACAATCGCTATGGAATCACACTTGCTGCTGATTTGTATCTACCAAAACATCTAAGTAAAGATTCTAAACTTCCAGCTATTGCACTAAGTGGTCCCTTTGGTGCGGTAAAAGAGCAATCAAGCGGACTTTACGCACAGATTCTAGCAGAAAATGGCTTTATCACTCTAGCCTTTGACCCTAGCTTTACAGGGGAGAGTGGTGGGCTTCCTCGCTTTGTCGCCTCGCCTGATATAAATACAGAGGACTTTAGTGCGGCACTAGATTTTCTAAGCCTTTATCCAAGTGTGGATTCTAGTAAAATCGGCGTTGTGGGGATTTGTGGCTTTGGGGGCTTTGCGATTAATGCAGCGGCAAATGACCCACGCATTAAGGCTACCCTTGCTTCTACGATGTATGATATGAGTCGTGTGAATGCAAATGGCTATTTTGATAAAGAAAATAGCAAAGAAGCAAGGAATAAAAAGCGAAAAGAGTTGGCAGACCAAAGGCTAAAAGACTATAAAAGCGGTGTGTATGCCCAAGCAGGAGGCGTGATAGACCCATTGCCAAGTGATGTGCCAGAATTTGTGAAAGACTATCACGCTTATTACAAAACAAAAAGGGGCTATCATCAAAGGTCGCTAAACTCTAATGGCGGGTGGAATCTCACTTCAACTTTGCCATTTTTGAATATGCCGATTTTAGCTTATAGTGATGAGATTGAGAGTGCAGTGCTTTTGATACACGGGGAGAAGGCACATAGCAGATATTTTAGCGAAGATGCGTATAAAAAGCTAAAGGGTAAAAATAAAGAGCTTTTCATTGTCAAAAACGCTTCACACACGGATTTATACGATAAAGTAGATATTATCCCTTTTGCGAAAATTGTGGAGTTTTTTAAGCAGTATTTAGTATAAATATTTTTTTAAGGAGAGAGTATGCGAGCAAGTAAAATTGTTTTTGTTAGTATGTTGGCAATATGTTTGGCTCAAGGAGAATCTATGCAAGAGATTACAAAAGAGGCAAAAGAGATGAAAGGAGATTCTAGAATCTTTAGTGGTGATGTTAGAATTACAATGCTTTTTGAGAAAAATGCGTGGCGAGACTTTAGCAGTGCAAAGGTGCATTTTAGCCCAAAGGCTAGGACGGCTTGGCATACTCACCCTGCTGGATAGACACTCATTGTTACGCAAGGTGTGATTTACGCAGGCACAAAAGATGGCATTATTCACAAAGCAGAAGTAGGGGAGAGCATTTCTTGTCCGCCAAATGTAGCGCATTGGCACGGAGCTGGGTTAGAATCTAGTGGCACACATATCGCCCTAACGCAATATGATAAGGATTCTAATGTGATATGGGGCGATAAGCTAAGCGATACAGAGTATTTACAAGCGATTAAACAAGCAGAGAAAAGGAAATGATATGCGGGATATAATAAAAGATAGATTCTAAAAGGACAAAATAAACACGCTTTAGATTCTATATGCAGAATCTAAAAGACCCACACAGGCAATGCTTACGCAAATATTGTATAATTTTGCCTTTTAATACTTGCAAATTAATACTCGCAAAGAAAGGCTAGAATGTTCTCCTTATCATCTCGCCGCTACACAGGAGCTAAAACAAAGCTTTTAGATTCTATTGATACAAGCATTTTAAAAAGCTTTGATTATAGAGATAGGAAAAATCTTAGCTTTTTTGATGTGTTTAGTGGCACAGGGGTTATGAGTGAGTATTTTGCTAAAAAGAAAGAGTTTAATAGTATTATCATCAATGATTTTTTACACTCAAATTTCATCATTTATCAAGGCTTTTTTACACAAGATTCTGTGGTATAATCCCTACAAAACACAAAGGCAAACAATGAATCTCTATATCCTCACAGAAGAGCGACCAAAACAGGAAGTGTTGCATACTGTCATTACGAGATTTTTGCAAGATAAAAAGTTTTGTGCTTTTATAGATACGCTTAAGATTTTGCCCATTGTTAAAGAGAATTGCTTTACCTTTAGTTATGAGATTCTAGGCGTGTCGTGCAAGGTAGTTGAAAAAATCTATGTCAAAATTGTAAGTGGGACGAGTAGTTTTGTGGATTATCTTGTGTTTTTTCAAGAGAATGAGCCTACTCCTAAAGATATTCCACTTTATGCGATTGAAGAGACAAAGACAAATGATAGTGAAAGCCGAAATACAGGCGTATATCAACGCATTACTAAATTTGTCTATCTTAACAATTTTTATCCACAGACAACAAAAATTATGCTTTACAATCTTAAAACTGAACTCAAAAAACCCACACAAACTTCAATTTTTGGCACAAGGATTTTACGCACTTTGGGCGTGGAGATTATAGGAAAGGATTTTAGAGAAAATGATGAGATTTTAAAGCCTTTTGAAAGTATAAAAGAATTGATAGTTTATAAAAACTCAATGAGAAAACCACCAAAAAATAATACTCCACTTAACATCCACAAAATTAAAGATATAATCTTTATAAGTGCAAGACTTTTTAAAGCAAATACCCTATCTCACGACCCAAATATTGGGGCGATAAGTGGTATTTGTGCAGCGTTACGAAAGCTGGGGTTTAAAGAGAATCTTACTATCACACATCACGGCTTAGAACAAAAACATCTTGGTAAAAATAATAAATTTATACAAATAGCAAATGTGCTACATATTGACTTAGATGGACTTACAATTCCAAAAGCAAAATTGCCACAAACATATTGGCATTATGAAACACAAGGCGAGAAACTTGCGACAATTTTTATCCATCTTGTTGTGGAGCATTTTAGCAATGCTTATGGGATTTTTGAAAATCACGCAGGATGTGAAAAAAGCTATTTTTTAACAGCAGATGGCAATTACATAGCGTTACAAAAATATGAGGATAAGCAATCTTATAAGCAAGGTAACAAAAAGGCAAGGCTTTTTATTCCTGATTTGATTTTGCTTGACCCTAAAAACCTTGAAATTATCAATATTGAGGGTAAAAAATATATCAACAAGCAACAAGGAATCAAAGAATTAGACAATTATGATTGCATAGAGACAGAATATATCTCAAAATATTATAAAAATTATAAAATTATCCGCACTCTTGTGCTTTATGGCTCTTTGCGTGAAGAAATTATAGATATTGAAGTAGGCTTTTTACTTAATGAAAAAGGTAAAATGATTTTGGGGATTAAAGCACCAAAAATTTTTATACAAAGCTTAGAAAATTTACTCGCATTTTGGAAACCACAATGACAAAAATAATACAATCAAAACCAAGCTATATCAAATCTCCGCTCAATTACATTGGCGGAAAATACAAAGTCTTATCCCAAATCCTACCTTTATTTCCTAAAAGAATTGATACTTTTATAGATGTATTTTGTGGGGGTTGTAATGTAGCAGTTAATGTCAATGCCAAGCGAATTTTGGCAAATGATAATTTAAGTTATCTTATCGCTCTTTTAAAATTTTTACAACAAAATCCTTTAGAAAAAACACTGCAAGAAATAGAGCAAATCATACATTTTTATGCTTTAAGCAAAGAAAATGCAGAGGGTTATAAACTTTTAAGAGATGATTATAATACCCGTAAGCTTCCTTTAAAATTACTTGCTCTTATTGCCTTTAGCTTCAATCATCAAATACGCTT
Organism: Helicobacter bilis; assembly: GCF_900198365.1. Taxonomy (GTDB): domain Bacteria; phylum Campylobacterota; class Campylobacteria; order Campylobacterales; family Helicobacteraceae; genus Helicobacter_A; species Helicobacter_A bilis_B. Next base: position 39,149 of record NZ_FZMS01000038.1, read on the forward strand.
TAATAATGCCCACCATTTTAACACCCCTTTTGGCAGAAATCGCTCAAGTTTTAACCCACAAATGCAAATCAATCTCATCGCTTTTATACAATCCTTACAACAAATAAATATCACACTTTCTAGCCTTGATTTTAGTGAAGTTTTTAGCACTTTAGATTCTATGCAAGATAAAGAAATATTTGTGTATTGCGACCCACCCTATCTTATTACGCAAGGCACTTATAATGATGGCAAAAGGGGCTTTAGTGGCTGGAATGAAAGCCTAGAAAAAGATCTTTTAAATTATCTTAGCAAACTAGATTCTAAAGGTATTCTCTTTGGACTTTCAAATGTCCTTACCCATAAAGGAAGGGAAAATAAGCTTTTAAAAGAGTGGTTAGAAAAGCATAATTTTTATATCCACACCATACAAACACACTATACAAATGCAAATTATCAAGCAAAATATAGGGATAAACAACATACGCAAGAAGTATTCATTACAAATTACAAGGCGGACAATGCGTTTTATTGGCAATAAAGAAAAACTAGCCCCTATCATTTATGACTTTTTACAAAAACTTGAGCTTATTAAAACACAAAAACAAAGCTTTTTTGATGTTTTTAGTGGTAGTGTGAGTATGGGGAAATTCTTTAGACAAAAAGGTTTTAAAGTATATAGTAGTGATATACTTTATTTTTCTTATGTTTTGCAAAAAGCCTATTTAGAGTATAAAAGTCCAAGCTTTAAAAAGCTTTTGCCACTTATAGAAAAACAATCTTCACAAAATAACGCATTTTTTAGCACTCCTTATGAAAAGGTGCTAAATGTTTTAAATTCCTTGCAAGGCTTAGAAGGATTTATCAGCACACATTACGCACCCAGTCCCATAAATGCAAGAATGTATTTCACACAAGAAAACGCACAAAAAATAGATGCGATGCGTTTGCAAATAGAGCAATGGAAAAATGAAAATCATATCAACGAGAGTGAGTATTTTATCCTCCTTGCCACACTTTTAGAATCTGTGTCTTTATTTGCAAATGTGGCAGGTGTGTATGCGGCATTTTGTAAAAGTTGGGACAAAAGAGCTTTAAAGCCTTTTGCGTTAAAACCTATTGTGTTTTTGCAGGGCATAAGTGGGAAGTGCTTTTGTGGCGATAGTGTAAAGCTTTTGCAAAGTTTTAAAGAGTCCATTGATATACTTTATCTTGATCCACCTTATAATCAAAGACAATACGCCCCAAATTATCATTTACTAGAAACCCTTGCAAGATATGATAATCCTAGCATTAAAGGTGTGGCTGGAATGCGTGAGTGGGGGAAGCAAAAAAGCCTATTTTGCAACGCAAAAACTGCTTTAATACAGCTAGAAAAGATTGTAAAATTACCTTGCTATAAAACCTTAGCATTAAGCTACAATAGCGATGGAATTATGCAAAAAGATTCTATTTTCAAGCTTTTAGAATCCTTTGGTAAAGTAAGTTTTTATGAAATTCCTTATAGACGATTTAAAAGCAACGCTAAAGTGCGAAAAAATGATGTATTTGAATACTTATGGGTGCTTGAAAAATTTTAATTGCAATTTGTGAAGAAATTTTTACAATTAAACAAAACACATATCAAAGGAATGCAGATTCTGCCCCTAAGCACAGATGATTTAATTAAAATCTTAGAATCTTGTCTAAGCATAACGCCCTTATGCCAAAGTTTAAACAAGCCCTTAGCAGTAATGAAACTTGGGGTAGTAAGTGGTATCAAACCCAAATTCAAACAATGCTTGAAAATTTATAATTATTCTGCAAATCTCGCATTTTCCCCTTGACAAACACTAGGTGTTAGGCTTTATACTTTCATTTTATTTTATATTGGCATTGTAGATTCTAGGTTGTCATACTGAAGCTATAAGCTGAAGTATCTAGCATAGAATCTAAACAAGATATTTTGTGCTATGCACTCAATATGACAAGATTCTAGATTTTAGTCAAATGTGTGCAGGGCAAAAGGACATTTCTTAGAATCTTAATCGCAAGATTGCTACTAGATTCTACAAAAACCTACAAGGACACAACTATGCAAAACATTAACAAAGCAAAAGCTACAACAAACGCTACGCCAAGCACAGATAGAGACATTTTTACGCGTGATATAAATGGAGAGTTAATAAGCCCAGATGATAAGGATTTCTCACAGATTTTAGCCGTTATAGAAAACACGCAAAAGCTCGTCCATAAGCTAAATACACAAATGCTAGATAAAGATTCTGCAAGGGCTATTTTTAGCGAAATTGTAGGCTATGAAGTGGATTCTAGCACTTGGATATTCCCACCATTTTATACAGATTTTGGACGCAATATCAAGGTAGGCAAAAACTTCTTTATGAATAGCTCTTGCACTTTTATGGATAGGGGCGGGATAAGAATTGGTGATGATGTGTTTATCGCTCCAAAGGTATGTCTCACTACAATCAATCACGACTTTAACCCCCACAATCGCAAGGCGACTTTTTGTAAGCCCATTGTGATAAAAGATAGGGTATGGATAGGGATAAATGCCACGATTTGCCCGGGAGTTACCATTGGGGAAAACTCAATCATTGCCGCAGGAAGCGTGGTAACTAAAGATGTCCCGCCAAATGTCATTGTCGGCGGGAATCCTGCTAAGATTCTAAAAACGCTTTGAAAATCCCCATAAATTGCAAGTAGCAAAGGGCTTTCACAAAGCCCTTAAGCTTACTCCGCATATAAACCTATGTGTTTTCTCCCATAATTACTAGCAGAATCTAGGGCAATTTGACAGAGCTTGTAGGCATAGTCGCCATAGCCTATGATGGATTTACCTTGCTTATTTGTTTGAAAAAGCTCGTAAGAGATTTGCACATTTGCCCCCTTTGGCAAATCAGGCACAAACTCCGCCGCTGGGCTAACAAAGCACCATTTGAGTGCTTGAGTATCCTTTAGGTATTCAAGCACTGCCGCTTGTGCGTTTGCCACAGGCTTGTATTCTTCGGGGAAGCTAGGTGTATTTACAAGCTGTGTATGAGAATCTACATAAAGACTTCCTGCCCCACCCACGACAAAAAGCACAGCTTTACTCCCTTGCAAAATCTGTGCTAAATGCGTGATATGCTCGGTGTGAAGCTTGAGATTCTGCCACTCGCCAAAGGCATCAAATACCACATCAAAATGTGCTAAATCACTAGAATCTAGTGCGAAAATATCCTTTTTCACCACGGCTAGATTTTCTAAAAGCCTTTTTACATCGCCATTTTGTGTAGATTCACTCTGCAAACACTTCTCTAGCCGCTTCATATCAAATGCTCCACGCACAAAGGCACACACACTTGCCCCTTGAAGCAATGCTTCTTTTACCAAAAGTCTCCCAACTTTGCCATTTGCTGCTAAAACTGCTACTTGTAACATTATGTATCCTTTTTATAAATTTACCCTTTTAGTTTTTGGAATCTAAAAGGACTTTGAAATGATAAAGTAGTAATATATAAAAATCAAGTAGGGATAATTTTATAATATAGGTATAAATTTAGTAGTATTGTGTAAAATAGGAAAAAATACGCTATAATTTTTCTATCATTTCTTGTTTATCCATCATTGCTAAGGAGAGTTTATGAATGAATTTTGCTCTGTGTGTGCTGTTGAGACGACACTCAATCTTATAGGCAATAAGTGGAAGTTTCTCATTGTCCGCGATTTGCTTCAAGGCACAAAGCGTTTTGGCGAGCTGAAAAAAAGTATCGGTGCGAGTAAAAATCAAAGCATTTCTCAAAATGTGCTTACACAGAATCTGCGTGAATTAGAAGAGGCAAAGCTCATCACACGCAAGGTCTATGCTGAAGTCCCACCGCGTGTAGAGTATAGCCTAACCCCACTTGGATTAAGTCTGCAATCTGTTTTGACAAGTCTAGAATCTTGGGGCAGAAGCTATCAAAATTTATAAAGTTAAGATTCTAAGAATGCTTTAGAATCTTGCGTGATATAGAGATGATAAGAGAGTGGGTTTGGTTTTTAGTCCTTTTTATTTTTAACTGCAAGAAAGCGATGCTGTGTATTGTTTTTTTCTTTTTTATGTGCTTGTCCCCACTCACACATAGAATCTAGAACCGGTATAAGTGATTTCCCACGAGATGATAGGCTGTATTCAACTTTAGGCGGGATTTGCGGATATTCTTTGCGTTTGATTAAGTCATCACTCTCAAGCTCTCGCAACGCATTTGTAAGCGATTTAAACGACACGCCATCAATGTAGCGTTTTAGCTCGTTATAGCGGACAACTTCAAAACGATGAAGTGCATATAGAATAGTCATCTTATATTTGCCGCTAATAAGACTTAAAGTGTAGGCAAATGGACTCTCACAAAGCAAACAATTATGGATAGATTCTGTATTTTTTGGATTTTTCTGCATATTTTCACCTTTTTTTATTTGTAGCTAGATAGCTTAAATGCGAATGCGTATTTTACTCTACTTTTAGTAAGTATATTACTTTATTTTGCGTATTGTATTTTTGTGAGCTTTGATTTATAATTTTGTAAATTTTAGGATTTAGAAAAGGAATAGTGATGAATAAAGTCAAAATTGAAGTGATAAAAACGCATTTTGATGAAGAATTAGCTAAAGAATATGGCGTGGAATGCGTGTGTCCTATACACAAGGTTGGAGAGAGTTTTATCTCACTTGGCTTTGATAAACCGCAAGGATTCTGCGATGAGGCGTGGAAGGCGATTTATCAATATGTGTTTGCACTCGCACATAGCGATAAAGACAGCGTATTTTATTTTAAAGATTGGATTAAAAAGCCCGGTGTAGCGATAAACTCGTGCAATGATGGAATCCGCCCAGTGATTTTTAAACTCACAAGGCTAGATTCTAAAGCACAGGCAGATGACTTTTATAATGAGTGAAAATTAGAAATGGCAGTAAGAAATTTGGCAATTACAATTTATAGACAAAGATGATAGCAATTGGCTACAACATTTTTCAAAGATTCTAAAAACACTTTAGAATCTAATGCAGGGATTATAGAGGTAGAGTATTTTGATATGGGAAGATTCTAAAACTATATAGATTTTTATTTTCCCCCTTGAGCTACACTAGGTGTCAGGTTTATACTTTCACTTCACATTTATTTTTATACGAAAAGGAAAAAGATGAATCATAATTTTTTATTGTGGATTTTATGTTTTGGTGTATTTGGGATTTTAAGCACAGAGCTTGGAATGATGGGGATTGTCCCCATTGTAGCACAGAAATTTAGCGTATCGATTGATGATGCGGGCTGGAGTGTGAGTGTATTTGCATTAATGATTGTGTTTTGTGCGCCTATTGCCCCTTTGCTTGGCTCAAAATTTGCCCCAAAAAAACTTATGCTTTTTTGTCTCGCTATCTTTAGCCTGACTTCCTTAGCGGCGGCGTTTGTGGATAGCTTTTTGGCGTTGCTTATTTTTCGTGCTATCCCTGCATTTTTTCAGCCTATTTATATTGCCCTTGCCTTAAGTATGGCTGCTTCACTTGCTGCAACCAAAGAAGAATCTCTTAAAAACGCTGCTAAAGTATTTGCGGGATTTTCTGCAGGTATGGTTTTGGGTGTGCCTATTGCAAGTTTTTTAGGAGGGAATTATTCCTTTGCTTTTGCTATGGGGTTTTTCGCCCTTTGCACAAGCCTTGCATTTATTGCTACCCTACTTTTCGTGCCAAAAAATATGACAAACAATGAAGCCCCCAAAATCACTACACAATTAGAGATTCTCAAATTCCCATTTTTATGGGTGTCTATCTTTGCAGTTGTGTGCGTGAATGCTGGGGTTCTTGGATTTTATTCTTATTTTTCGGACTTTTTACATAGCATTACACAAGTGTCGTTTGATTTTATTAGCGTTGTGCTTGCGGTGTATGGCAGTATGAATATCGTGGGTAATATCATCGCTGGAAAGGCTCTAGCTAAAAATGCAAACGCTACCATTCTTGCGACTTTGCTTGGAATGATATGTTTGTATGCGTTGATATTTGTGTTTGCAAAGCAAGGGGTTGTGCTGCTTATATTTGCGGTGCTGCTTGGAATCTTAGCGGGTGTTGTCAATAATGCCACACATTATGTGATAACGCACCCCTATCCACAAGCCCCTGATTTTACCAATGGTTTATTTCTCTCAATCGCAAATATCGGCATAAGCACAGGCGTGGCTCTATGCGGACTTTGCATTTCACTGCTTAATACGCAATACACCGCCCTTTGTGCCATTGTGCTTTTATCTATGGGTGTAGCTACAATGCTATTTAGAATGCGATTGGAAAGGGATAAGGATTAAGGGGGATTTAACTTTTGCTAGATTCCCCCTTGACAGACGCTAGGTGTCAGGTTATACTATCATTCAAAATTATGCAAAAGGATTCAATATGCAAGCATTACTTATAAATGGTAGTAAAAAGTTTGGCAATGATGGCACAAGGCTTAATAGCACTTTGCAAAGCGTGGCAAAGGAGTTTTTAGAATCTAAGGGCTATAAGGTGCTAGAGACTATCATCGATAAAGGCTACACACCACAAGAGGAAATAACAAAAATTAAAGAATCTAGCCTTATTATTTATCAAATGCCTGCGTGGTGGATGGGTGAGCCTTGGATTGTGAAAAAATATATTGATGAAGTGTATCTTAATGGTGCTTCTATTTTGTTTGCAAATGATGGGCGAAGTCGTGCGAATGAGAGCTTAAAATATGGCAGTGGCGGACTAGCACGGGATAAAAAAGTAATGCTTAGTGTAACTTGGAATGCTCCAAAAGAAGCTTTTACAGAATCTAATGGCTTTTTTGAAGGCGTGGGCGTGGAAGGTGTGTATTTGCATTTACGCAAGGCACACGAGTTTTGTGCTTTTGCGTGGTTGCCGATTTTTATGTGTAATGATGTGGTGAAAAATCCGCAAATAGAGCGATACATAAGCGAGTATAAAGCACATTTGCAAAAGTATGTGAAAGGCTAGAATCTTGCTTACTAGATTCTATAAAAGCGCAATAATCATTATAATCAAAGGGTATTACCCCCCTCCCCCGCTAGAATCTAGTTTATGTGTATAATAAGCTAAGATTTTTTGCAAATGTTTTTGCTCTAAGTTTTTCATAAAAGATTCCATAAAAGCATAGTTTGGATTGCCTTTAGAATCTATGGGTAAAAGAATTTTACCTCTTTTTAGTCTTGTTAGCGTTGCCCCATTGCCTCCCCAATTAAATTTAGTCATCAGGTTTCTTAAGGCTTGTATCATAAAAAGAGCATTGTATTGATTAAGGTTTGCATTTTTTAAAATTTGGATATTTTGTCCTGTGTAGAACTCACTATTGTGATAAAAAGCAGTTTGCGTATCAAGCCCTATAATGATTACATTGCGTTCATTTTTAAGATAATTTTCTTGCTCTGCGATAAAGTCATCAACGCCATTTTGATTTTCTGTGCGTGTGATATAGGGGATTTTACCTTTTTTGCCACTAAGCTTATTTTTATCAATTCCATTTTTTGTAGCTTTTACTTCAAATATTTCACCTACGACAAACTCTCTCCATTGCAATTTATCAAGGTTACAAGTATAAGAAAAGGTAGAATCTTGCTTACTAGATTCTATAAAAGCGCAATAATCATTATAATCAAAGGGTATTACCCCCCCCCCCCGCTAGAATCTAGTTTATGTGTATAATAAGCTAAGATTTTTTGCAAATGCTTTTGCTCTAAGTTTTTCATAAAAGATTCCATAAATTCATAGTTGGGTTGATTATTAGAATCTAAGGGAAGCATTATTTTTCTATTGTGTAATCTTGTGCCTGTCAAGCCTTTTCCATATCCAAAACCACAACTTTCAATGCTTTTTTGCAAAACTTGTGCGATAAATAACCCTGTATATCTATTAATCCTTTCATTGCTAAGATAATACATTTTATTGCCTGTAATGTATTCTATGCCTTGATAGAAAAAGTCAGCATTTTCAGCACCCAAACTAATCGTATCTTTTGGGTTTAAAGAGAAGTTTTCATTTTCTACAATGTCTTCCAAACCATTATTAAAAGAAGTTCTAGTAATATAGGGCGTTTTTCCTTTGCCTACTTGTAAATTATTTTTATGATAGGGCTTTGAATTTGTTATTTTGAAAATCTCGCCAACAATAAACTCGCCCCACTGCACAGATTCTAAACTTAATTCATTCTTTGCAATTTCCATTAGGCTACCCTCAAGGAAAGTTGCAAGGTTTTGCTTTGTTGTAAAAGTGCGGGATTGTTCGTTATGTCTTTGGGACACTTCGCTTTGCTCAGTATGACAAGGCAAAAGATCGGTATGACACGATAAAAAATCAGTATAGCAGGATATAGAATCGGTATAGCAAAGTGAAGATTCAGTAAGATAAGGTGGGTGGCAAATATTACCCCCCCCCCCCATTAGAATCTAAAAGCTTATTTTTATAGTATTTTATGATTTTTGTTAAGTGCTTTTGTTCTAGCTTACGCATATAAGATTCCATAAATTCATAGTGTGGATTACCTTTAGAATCTATGGGGAGTTTAATAATTTGTTTTTTAATTCTAGTTTGTGAAAATTTATATCCATATCCATATTTTTGCAAAACAGCACTATCAATACATTGCTTAATAAATAATCCAACATAACGATTCATGGTCTTGCCATTTTTAAGCATTATTTTTTCTATATGGTCGGTCGCTATAAAGTCATTTTCTTGGTAAGCTATATAGCCTATAGTTGCACTATCCACACTTAAAACTCCACCTTTTTCTGTGGCTACATTTTGATAAGTGTTGTCTAATCCATTGTTGGTTGCTGCACAAGTTATTCTAGGTGTTCTACCATTTGGCATAAGCTCTCTTGGGTGCGTAGTATAAGTGCCTACTATTTCAAACAAATCACAAATTTTAAACTCGCCCCATTTCATAGAATCTACATTCATATTGTCTCCTTACTTGATTCCTTGATTTAATTCTGCTACAATTCTTTTTGTTTCGAGGGGATCCTTTTCCCCTATTCTTTCTAAAGATTTTTCTACTAAACCCATCAATATATCATCTAAAAAGATTTCAATATTTTCTGTTGCTAGGTTTATAATCATTTTTTGATTGTTTTTATTTTGTATAGACGCACTTAATCGCGGCTTGTTATCATTATTTAGCTTGTAGAGATTTTCAAAATGAAATGCCCTATTGCGTAAATTTTTAAAAAGTAGTAGCAATAAACTTACTTTTTGATAATCTCTTAAGCCCTTATTCCTATTCCCCATAAAATACCGCTTAAAATCTAAGCTTTTTAAAAACTTATTTGTAAAAAGCTGATTGTGAATCTTGTAAAAATCCACTACTCTTAGCCAAAAGCCCAAACTCTGTTGCGATAATGCTTGATGATGGGCTAACTTGGTATTTAAAAGAGATTTTAAAATCCACTCATTATCATTTATGCTTACCATATAATCAATGCTATTTCTTAGCACAATTTCTATAAGCCCCATTTTTGCTGCGATAGAGTTTATTAACTTAAAATTATCTAAATGTTCTTTCAAATCCGCATAGATATCTAGTCTTTTTTGTGAAAAAAGTCGTTGATATATTTCTTTATCTATCATCATCTCCCTCTAAACCAAATAAATATCCCCGTCCGTGCGTTATCATATTAAATTCAAATGTGAGATAATCCGCCATTGTTTTATCAAAATCTTCGTATTTTGGAATCTCATCATTAAAATAATAAAAGCTGTGTAGCCACTCATCTTGGGCTTCTATGGTAGTTTTCACGCAAAATTTAGATTCTGCTTCCATTTCATCACGCCAGACTTTTAGCAAATGTGCCTTTTTATCTTTAGCGTGTATAGTTTCTACTAAGCCTTTATGCTTTTGCACCTCAAAGCCATCATCTTCGTAATTTATAAATTTGCAAATCTTGTCTTTATGGTGTGGAATCCACGCAGTAAATATGGCTATACAAGGGTTTGTGCCTACACCATAGAAGGTATTTTTATTACAAGTGATGACACCTTCTAAGGTATGCTTTTTTAAAATATTTACTTTAATCGCCTTTTCTTCTTTGCTTTTTCCTGTAACGGCACTTTGCGGGATTATCACAATCGCTTTTGCACCTTTAGTGAGAGAATCTAAAAGCTGTTCGCTAAAGGCGATTTCATAAAGATTTGAATTTGCCTTGCTGCCTTGAGAATAGGGCGGATTCATCATACCAATGCTTGCGGCTATGTCTTTTTGAAGCTCAAAGGGATTTTGCTTTAAAAAGTCTTTATTTTCTAAATTACTTTTACCATCACCACGCACAATCATATTAGTCGTGGCAATGCAAAACATATCAGGCTTTTCTTCTATGCCAAAAAGTTGATTTTCTTTGATATGTTGCCTTTGTGTCTCATCTGTAACTTGTGAAAGCATATTATGCATAGCAGCGATCAAAAATCCAGCCGTTCCACAACAAGGATCAAATACAACATCATTAGGTTTTAACTCCACTAAATCACAAAAAAGCTCACAAATATGCTTAGGGGTTAGTATAATGCCTAAAGTCTGTCCATCGCCACCGCCATATTTCATAAATTCGCTATAAAATAATCCTAAAATATCCTCGCTTGTTTGCGTGTATTTAATATTTTGATAAATGCGTTTATAGAGAAATTCTGTGTAATGTTTTAGCGGTGTTTTGCCTAAGGTGCTGTTAGTTTCATTGATTTTTGGTGTATCTTTTATGATAGAGAATTGACTTAATAATTTATCTTTTTTCACTTCAGGGCTGACTTTTGCGCGGTTTAAATTACCTGCTATGGCTTCATAGATTTTTCTCCCATCGCTTGTTTTGTCATCTCCATTTAAGCGTTCTAAATCAAAGTTTTTATGCTTTATCTCTTCTAGGGCAAGTAAAATACCAGAAACTACGATAGGCTTTTCAGTATCGCGTAAATTGCCATAGTTGCGTAAATCTTCATGTAATTCTTTCGCATCTTTTAGAAGTTGCTCTGTTGTTTTCTCTTGGCTAGTTTGTTCTTTTAGAATCTCTTTAGTATAGTATTCTTCAATATTATCTTCACTGAAAACAATAAAGTCTTCTAAATCTTTTAAATCCTTAGTTACAAAGCCATTTTCATTGATGAAATAAGGCGTGATTTTATGGCGTTTTTCATTGCCACTTACAGCTATGGCAATAATCTTTTTATAATTTGTGTGTTTGGCTAAGTGTTTGCCATAATGAATCGCACCATTAACGGCATAATTTTTTACAGAATCTGCATTTTCTAAATCAATGCAATTTTTTGAATCTAGTTTGCAATGCTTATCTATATTTGCTTTGTTTTCAAACACAAATACAAAGTCTTTTACCACCGCACAAAAGTCTGGATAGCCTGCTTTACCGCTAAGGGCTTTGGAAGCAGTTTTAAACGCTTCATCTAGCTCTTTAGTTCCTCCTCCCTGCTCTGCAAAAGGTATGTTTGCAACCTTTAATAAATCCCTCACCCAAGAATCTGTTTTTACCTCATTTCTTGCCATTGCATTCCTTTGTGATTACAAAAAGCAGAAGTATAACAAATTTTTCAGCCACTTATCATATCTTGTCAGTGATAAGAATCTCACATTTCCCCTTGAGCTACACTAGATGTTAGGCTTATGTGGTGAAAAATCCGCAAATAGAGCGATACATAAGCGAATATAAAGCACATTTGCAAAAGTATGTGAAAGGCTAGAATCTTGTTAGCATTTAACGCAAGAAGTTTAGCAAAAAAATGTAGTGAAAATGCGGTGGAAAATTGGCGGAAATTTTACAGAAATTTTTTACTTGACAAACAAAAAAATATAAGATTCCCTTCTCATTTTAACACAAGGAATTTACAATGACAAATCAAACAGAATCTAACGATAAATCCAACAACAATGGGCGAATTTTCTTAAAAATTCACTGCATTTAGCAGGTAGATTAGCATTTTTTTGATATAGGAGCAAACACGCTTTTAGCACAAGATTCTAAAATTCCTAAAATCTTGTAAATGCACCCCAAACACTGCAGCCACCCTAAGTGGTATAGAATCTGCATTTCATTTATTTTTCACATATATCATACCAGTAACGACCCCATTTACCCTCATTTATTTCATTTGTTAATCTTGTAAGATGAGCGCTTGTAAAGGCTTTACCACTAGAGCATTTCCCACTAACAAGTTTGCCATTTTGGGCGTTTGCCTGCCAGATAAGCTTTTTTCCTTCATTATACACTTTTATAATGCCATTTATCTTGTCATTTGTATATGGGATTTCTATCGCTAGATTTCCATTTGGATAATAGCGTTTTGCCATGCCTTCGCTTTTACCGTTTTTACGCGGCATTTCACTCAAAAGATTCCCATCTTCGTAGTAAGCTTTTGTTATACCTTCTATTTTTCCATTTTTAATTGGCATTTCATTCAAAAGATTCCCGCTTTCAAAATAACTTTTTTCACACCATGTATTACCCCATTCTTATATGGCGTTTCAATGAAAAGATTCCCATTTTCATAGAAAACTTTTTCAACACACCCAGCTTTTTTATCTTCTTCACTCTCGCATTCCTTTAAATTATCCGCATGTAAGAGTGAAAAAGAAGCAACGCTACATAAAATCATTGATAAAAACACATTTTTACCATTAAACTTTTTAAATCCCATAACTATCCTTTAAGCTAAAATTAAATTCTACAAAAAAAAAAAAACAAATATCAAGCAAAGCATATAGAAATTAAAAGTTTAGAATCTAAATTTTATTAGATTTTTAGATTTTACGCAACTTAGATTCCAAGTCGCTTAAATTTAGATTCTCTAGTGTTAGATGTTTTGCTACACTCAACATGACAAGCATTAGTATATGATAATTACTTAGAATACAACAATCTTAGAATCTAGAATCAAAAAAATAAGTAGCTTTACTATCAACATAATAAACTATCATGTTAGATTCTAATCCTTGTCATATTGAGTGCGTAAGCACGAAATATCTCTTTTATATTGGATATTTCGTTACGCTCAATATGACAATTTGTTATAGAATCTAAATTCCATTTTTGCACCCTAGACCCTGCACCAACCCATAAAGGCGTAGAATCTAAACTCTTTCATCAAAGATATTGCCGACCATATCACGCATTTTCATCATAAGCTCAATGGCTTCTGGCGATGGAATCTCTCGTATAACTCGCCGTCCTGTCGCTTCACGCACGGTTACTACAAGCGCTTTAATCTCATCGTTGTAAGAAAAGTCAATATTTGTATTTGCTTTACTCATTTCTTCTTGCAATTTACGCGATAACTCCGTCATTTGCTCTCGCAATTGAGAATCATCATAGGTGTTAGCTACCTGTTTTTCTTCATGTGCTTTTGCTGGAGTATTTGATCTTCCTTGCTCGAATCCTCCGCTGCTTATAAAAGCCATAATTTGGTGTTGCAATGATGATAATGAACTTCCTTGTGTCTCCATCATAGCCTCCTTGAAACAAAATACTTACCTCTATTTCTATAGAAAACTAGCGGTAATTATAGCAAACTATCGACAAACTACAACATTTTCTAAACAAAGATTCTAAAGATTTTCTACTGATTTTATAACATTATTTCCACAAAAACATTATTTTTGCATCGCATTATTGCATATTGCCATAACTTTGCTATAATCTGTGATTTGTTAAAAACACAAGGACACTAGATTTTTAAGATTCAATAAAGGTTAAAGATGACAAATTTTTCTAAAATTGGCTTTATCATGGCGACACTTGGAAGCTCCATAGGCTTGGGGCATATTTGGCGTTTTCCTACTATGGCTGGGCAAAATGGCGGTGCTGCTTTTATCCTCTTATTTCTCATTATCTCTGTGGCGGTTGGTGTGTCTATGCTGATTGCTGAAATGCTTGTTGGGAATCGCACACAGAAAAACGCACAAGATGCCTTTTATGAGCTTGATGAGAGTAATCATAAAAAATGGCATTGGGTTGGATTTACTATTATTGGCGGTCCCGTTATTCTCACCTTTTATTGTATCGTGCTTGGCTGGGTGGTGTATTATTTTGGTATGGTAAGCTTTCATTTACCTACAAATATAGATGATTCTAAAACATTATTTGGGAATCTCACTCAAAACTTTGAAGCACAAATTATGAGTTTTGCAATCGTTATGATTCTAACCGCATATTTTGTCGCAAAGGGTGTAAAAAGCGGGATTGAAAAGCTGAATTTCACACTTATGCCTTTATTATTTGTGATTTTCTTTGGTTTGCTTATCTATGCTATGACGCTAGATTCATTTGGTGAGAGTGTAGCTTTTATGTTTGCCCCAGATTTTAGCAAAATCACACCAAAAGTATTGATAGAAGCTATGGGACAGCTCTTTTTCTCACTCTCTCTAGGTATTGGTATCATAGTTACTTACGCAGCTTTCACAGAGAAAAAGCAGAATCTTTTCAGTGCGGCTATGTGGGTGCTTATCCCCGGGATTATTATCTCCATTGTTGCAGGGCTTATGATATTTACTTTTGTGTTTGAGTATGGGACTAAAGATGATGTTGGTGCAGGGGCTGGACTCGTGTTTATCACGCTTCCTGTTTTATTTGGGAAGATGGGATCAGTAGGTAGCGTGATTTGTGTGTTATTTATGATTGGATTAGGCTTTGCAGGGCTTTCAAGCACGATTTCATTGCTTGAACCAGCAGTAAAATGGCTTGAAGATAAAACAGGGAAAAATAAAGTTATGCTATCATGGGTTGTTAGCCTTGTAGTGTTTTTAATCGGCTCTGTGCTTATTCTCTCGCTTAATGAAGGGCATAAGGAATTGACTATTGCTGGAAAAAGCTTATTTGACTGGATGGATTGGCTTAGTGCGAATATCATTATGACACTTGGTGGGCTTTTAGCGACAATCTTTGTGGGCTATGCGATTAAAACAGAGCATTTAAGAGAATGGACTAGCCATTACTTTACACCCTTTATGTTTTACTTTTGGCTTTTTGCGATTAGAATCTTAGCACCACTTATGGTAAGTGCTATTTTTATTTATAATATTTATCATTTACTGAATCCAAAGTTAGCCGAACCTATGCCAGAACCACAGCAAATAGAACAAAGCATAGATTCTGAAGCTAAAGAGTAGCTAGATTCTATAATTTAGAATCTTTAATGCTTTAGATTTAGCTACTTGGTTTTTAAGGTGCAATTTTAGAATCTATACTTTTATAGGTGGTGCAGGGTTTAGGGTGCAAGTGAATGGAAATTAGATTCTTTTTGATTCTATATTGTCATGTTGAGCGGAGCGAAACATCTGGTATGGAAAATGTAAAGAAGATTCAAGCAAAGATATTTCGCCTTTTTCGTCATGTTCGCACAAGCGAAACTCTTGCCTACACTTGCAAATATGACAAGAATCTAGATTCGTAAGGAAAATACAATTTATACGACACACTATATCATGGGGATAAAATGGCGTGGTTAAAAGAGTGGCTTTTTACAATTATTTTGTGTATCTGGGCGTTATGCGTTAGTATCACTAGTTATATTCTTATAAAAGAGAATGCAACTTCAATTGATTTTAACACACTAGTTAAGACATTACAACAAGAAGAAGTCGAGCAAATACTAGTCAGTGAGAAAAACACATATTTCTATATGGCAGATGAAAAGATTTATAAGATTCTAACAACAAAGCTATATGGCTGCTTAAATGCAAGAATTGTTTCTAAAACAGATAGAGAGAAGATGACAAATATTAAAAAAACTTGTGGTCTTTATCTCTCTTTTATAGACAATGGACTGCCTGTTATTGCCCCTAAAACTTCGCTTATAATGAAGATATGTTATGCAATAGTTGTGTTTTTAATAGGCTGGGTTATACTCTATATACTCTATGAAGAGATTGAGCCAAAAATATGGCATAAAGATTCTACAAATACAGATACAAACTCATATAGTGATGATACAACTGAAATGTCGCTTACACTAGAGCCTATGAAAAGCTCGGTAAGATTCCGCGATGTCGCCGGGATTAAAGAAGCAAAAGATGATTTATTAGAAATCATTGATTATCTAAAGAATCCAAAAAAATATCAAGATTTAGGGATATATTTGCCAAAAGGGGTTTTACTTGTGGGACCGCCCGGTGTGGGTAAAACTATGATTGCAAAGGCGATTGCAGGGGAGAGTGGTGTGCCTTTTTTCTATCATAGCGGCTCATCTTTTGTGCAAGTGTATGTAGGAGTTGGCGCACAGAGAGTAAGAGAGCTATTTGCTAGGGCTAGGGCTTGTGCGCCTGCCATAATTTTTATTGATGAGATAGATGCCATCGGTAAAGCAAGGGGTGTGGATAATCATCAAGAGTGGGAAAGCACACTAAATGAGCTATTAATCGAGCTTGATGGCTTTAGCGATCAAAGCGGTGTTATTGTCATCGGTGCGACTAATCAAGTTGATGTTATGGACCACGCACTTTTGCGTAGTGGGCGATTTGATAGACGCATTTATGTTGATTTGCCAGACTTAAATGAACGCACAGAGATTCTAAAAGTGCATTTACGCAATCGTGCTTATACGCTTGATTTGCATGAAGTAGCAAAGCTTTGTGTGGGCTTTAGCGGGGCAAATATTGCATCACTTGTAAATGAAGCTGCTATCAATGCCCTGCGTCATAATCGCAATACAATCACTATGCAAGACATAACAGACACAAGTCATAAAGTCCTATTTGGCAAAAGGCGACAAAATGCCCTAAGCAAACAAGAAAAGCAAATGCTTGCTATCTATAATGCCGCAAAAGGTTTATCGCAATATTGGCTTTTACCAGATTTTCAAAAAATCATGCTGATTGATACCGCGATAGAATCTCAACCGCAAAATACTAACTATGATTACTACACAAGGGACAATCTCATCGCAGAAATAAAAATCGCCTTGAGTGGTAATCTAGCCCTTGAAGTCCATAACATAGGTATTGCCACAATCGCACAACATGATATTGAGAGGGCAAAACTCATTGCAAAAAAAATGTGTGAAGATTATGGCATGGGTGAAAGGTTGCTTACTGACTATGAAGATATTTTAGAGATCCTAGAATCTACAAAGCAAGAGCATAAAGAATTTATCATTGCAAATAAACATTATATCGAACGCATTGCCACTACGCTTATAGAACACGAAAAAATCACAAAAGAAGATATACAGAAGATTCTAGATTCTTAGATATTGTATTTAGCATAACAAGTATGGCATTTATCATAAAATTGTGCTGTAGTCTAAAATATGAATTCAATCCAACTACAATGATGTGGGTTTGCAAAAGCAATACATTAAAGACTATTTTAAGAATAATGGTAAGCGGTATTTCATTGTAGAGGACAAACAAGGTAAAGTTTGGTTGGGACGATTGGGATTATAATGTTTGTGGCACTAGGTTTCAAAGTGATAACTGGATTATGTCTAATGATGCAAGTATGTCCAGGCACCTGAGGGCACTATTTAATGAAACATTATGTGTATCATTTGCTAAATTTTCATCAGGTTATTGCAAAGTAAATAAGAAAAATAAAATTAACACCCCATCAATTTTATGGAGTAAAAAATTGTCAGAGAAAACAAAATAGATTGTTTTTCTAATCTTACAAAAGATGATAATCACATAAAAAAATCAAAATATTTGCAAATCGTTTTTTTTTTTTTTGTAAATTGCGACATGAGTTTATAAAGAGAGAATAGAGGCGATGATTATCTTAGCACATAGGGGTTTGAACCATTATATAAAGGCAAATGCAGTTATAGAATCTAATGTGAAATCTAACATAAAAACAGACATAGAAAGAAAAAACGCATTTTCTCATAATGAAAATAACGCAATAAAAAGAAACATAGAATCCAACACAAAGGCACATAAATCTGGAAATAGTTTGCAAAATTTTTGTGAGAGTTTTGGTTTGGGTTATGGTGTTGAGACAGATATTAGAGATTATTGTTTGGATTTAGTGATTTCGCATGATATGGCAGATTCTAATGCAGAATCTTTTGAGACTTTTTTGCAAACATATCAAAAACATGGTAATAATCTCACACTTGCCCTAAATATCAAAGCAGATGGACTTTGTGTGCCACTAAAAAAGCTATTGCAACAATATTGCATTAATAATTACTTTGTCTTTGATATGTCCTTGCCAGATATGCTTCACTATGTAAAACATGATATGAATGTCTTTACAAGGCAGAGTGAATATGAAAAAATACCTGCATTGTATGATAAAGCAAAGGGTGTATGGCTTGATGAGTTTTGTAATCATTGGATTAGTGAAGAAATAATTCTTAAACATTTGGATAAAAATAAGCAAATTTGCATTGTATCACCAGATTTACATAAGCGAGATTTTTGGCGTGAATGGGAAGAGTATAGATACATTATAAATAAGCATAAATTGCATAATAAAATCATGCTTTGCACGGATTATACACAAGCAGCAAGGGAGTTTTTTCATGGCTAAGATAAAAGCGGTTATTTTTGATATGGACGGAGTGTTGATTGAAGCAAAAGATTGGCATTATGAAGCGTTAAATAAAGCATTAGGGCTATTTGGCATGCAAATTAGCCGTTATGACCATTTAGTTACTTTTGATGGATTGCCAACAAAGAAAAAGTTAGAAATGCTATCTATGGAGAGAAATCTGCCAAAGGGACTTCATAATTTTATCAATCAAATGAAGCAACTCTATACCATGCAGATTGTCTATACCTCTTGTAAGCCAACTTTTATCCATGAATACGCTCTCTCAAAGCTAAAAGCAGAGGGCTACAAACTTGCCGTATGCTCAAACTCAATACAAGCAACCATTGAAACCATGATGCAAAAATCAGCTCTTTTACAATACCTTGATTTCTATCTCTCAAACCAAGATGTAAAAAAGCCAAAGCCAGACCCAGAAATCTATAATAAGGCAATAGGACGATTTCAGCTTAAACCAGACGAAGTAATGATAGTAGAAGATAATGACCATGGCATTAAAGCAGCTAAAGCGACAGGGGCAAATGTGATGATAGTCCAAAGCGTTTTAGATGTGAATCTAGATAATATTAAATCGCATATAAAACATTTTGAAAGGAATGCAAATGATTAATGTGCTTATACCTTTAGCAGGAAAAAGTATGTTTTTTGATGATAGTATCAATATTTTTCCCAAACCACTTATTGAGATTTGCGGTAAGACTATGATAGAGCATTGTCTAGAAAATCTTGCTTCAATTCCTAATGTACGATTTATCTTTGTATTGCGTGAAATGTATGTGAATAAATATCATTTAGATAAAACAATCAAGCTATTAAGTCCAAATACTGAATTTATCGTGTTAAAAAATGACACTGCAGGTATGGCGTGTAGTGCGTTATTTGCGATTGAATACATTAATAATGATAATGGGCTTATTATATGCAATGCAGATCAAATTTTAGATTGTGATTTATCTAAGATTCTAAAATATTTTACGGATTTTGATGCGGGCGTTATTACATTTCCCTCCATTCATCCACGCTATGCTTATGCGTGTTTGGATAATGATGGCTTTGTTGTGCAAGTTGCCGAAAAAGTGCCATTAAGTAAAAATGCCATAGCAGGATTTTTCTATTTTAAACACGGAAGATATTTTGTAGAATCTACACAAAGCATGATTTATAAAGAAATAGCACATGAAGAAAAATATTATATTGCCCCTTGTCTTAATGAAATGATTTTAAAAAATCAAAAAATTGCCGTTTATAACATACCGGCAGAACAATATCATACTTTTTATAGTCCTGCTAAGATTACAGAGTTTGAAAGGACATATAATGCTTAAGCAATTAACACAAGACTACATAAAAGCCTTTGGCACAAAGGATATAAATGCGATTTCTAATATGCTATGTGCGGATTTTACACTATGCGATCCAGAGATTAAAAAGAATGCAGTAAATGGGATTCAAGGAAAGGAAGCGTGTTTAAAAGCAATGCAGGGTATCTTTGATGGCTGCAATACATTAAATTTTAAGGCAAGAAACATCTTTGTTTGTGAAAACACTACTTTGATCGAGTTTTCTTTGCAACTAGATTCTATCTTACTAGAGGGTGTGGATATTATAGAGTGGGAAAAGAGTGGCGAAACTTTTTTAATGAAAGAATTGCGTGCATATCTTGATATGCCAAAGGGATAATATGCAGCTTTATAATTTAGATTCTATGATACGGGGTTGGTTTGTGGGTGATTTTACTCCATCAGTCATTCAAACTAAAGATTTTGAAGTAGGTATCAAATATTACAAAAAAGGCGATTATGAAGAATGCCATACTCACAAAATTGCCACAGAAATCACCGTGATTGTAACAGGAAGTGTCCGCATGAGCGGCAAGGAATACAAGCAAGGCGATATTATTGTAATAGAGCCAAATGAATCTAGTGACTTTTTAGCCTTGAGTGATTGCATTACCGCAGTTGTGAAAACACCCTCAGTTACAAACGATAAGTATAAAGTGTAGAAACTTTGTCATATACACTCATTTTAAGCTTACTTTTATCACATTTCACATACATGTAATTTAAAAATTAATATCTAAGCAATACAATATCAGCTCAATATAACAAAAGGATTCTATATGATTTGTGTTTTTGATATTGAGAGTGTGCCAGATGTCGAGCTATTACAGGCAGCCTATCATTATGAAGGCGATGCTATGGAGATATGCAAACAGGCATTTGCAGCACAAAAAGAGAGTAGTGGAAGTGAGTTTTTACCGCTTAGTTTTCATAAGATTGTGTCTATTGCAAGTGTGTTAGCAGATGATTTTGGTAACTTTATCAAAGTGGGGCATTTTGCAAAAGATGTGCCTTTGGAGAATAGAGAAGAAAGCTTATTGCAAGAGTTTAGCAGCTTTTTAAACAAGCAAAATCCACGACTTATAAGCTTTAATGGCAGGGGTTATGATATGCCTCTCATTGGCATTCGATCGCTGAAATATAATATCAATCTGTCAGGCTATTATGAGACAGATAATCAGCAATTTGGGAAAAACAAATGGGAGAATTATCGTCAAAGATATAGTGAGAGATTCCACCTTGACTTATTTGATACGCTGGGAAATTATGGTGCGACAAGGGCGCTTAGCCTTGATGCCCTTTGCAAGATGGCAGGTATTATGGGAAAATATGAAGTGAGTGGTTCGCAAGTGTATGAGCTAATTTTTCAAGAGAATGATTTAGCAAAAGTTGATTTCTATTGCCAAAGCGATGTGTTAAATACCTACTGGTTATTTTTAAAATTCGAGCTTACAAAGGGCATGTTACAAATGAATGATTATCTAGCAAACCTTGCATTAATGAAAGAATCTTTACCTGAAAATGCCCCGTATAGGAATGCTTTTATAGAATCTTTGGAGAAAGAATTAGGGCGTTATAACTTATAGAAATTGGAGATTCTAATTCTGCGTATAATCTCTAGGCTTAAAATATAAGATCAACGAAAGTGGGTTTTAAAATTTAGTTTTATGATAGCATCACAGAATATGCAAAAGCCAGATTGACAAAAACCAAAATGTCTAGTCTATGCTTCATTTTATTGAATCTTTACATGCTTTGCCCTCAACTGCCCGCATGCAGCACTAATATCAATACCCTTAGATTCTCGTATCGTTGCTACAATACCCCGCTTATAAAGATAGTCAGCAAAACTTTGCATTTTCTCAATACATGGGCGTTGAAACTCACTTTCTGCATGTGGATTAAAGGGGATAAGATTTACTTTTGCCCTAAAACCATGTAGAAGTTTTACAAGCTTTTTCGCACTTGCTAAATCATCGTTTATATCCTTAATCACTAAATATTCAAATAAAATGCGTTTTCGTGTATCAAGTGGAAAGTTTTTTAACGCCTGCAATACCCGCTCAATGTTATAAACCTTATTCATAGGGATAAGGCGACTACGCAACGAGTCATCTACTGCATGCAATGAAAGGGCGATTTGCACGCCAAGATTCATAGCTCCCAGCTTTTCTATCTGCGGGGCAATGCCGCTTGTAGAGATAGTCTGCCTGCGAGTAGCGATACAAAGCCCTTCTTCATGGCTTAGAATCTTTATAGCTTTTGCGACATTGTTGAGATTATCAAGTGGCTCTCCCATACCCATAAACACGATATTTATGCTCTTGTGTGCGGACAGGTTGTTATCGCGTTTGAGTGCTACGACTTGCTCGACAATCTCACCGGCACTAAGATTGCGGACAAAGCCACCCTTTGCGGTAGAACAAAACGCACAGCCGACACGGCAACCAACCTGCGATGATACGCAAAAGGTATATTTTTCACTTTTTTTCACGCGATTATTTTCATCATACTCTTTCTCTCGCATTTTGATAAACACACTCTCAAAAGTCGCTCCATCGCTTGTTTGAAAGAGATATTTTTTTGTGCCGTCCCCGCTTTCTTCTATGCGTATGGGCTTTAGATTTGGGAAATTAAAAGTTTGCTTTAGAATCTCTTGTAAGTTTTTTGGGATATTTTTCATAGATTCTATGTTGCTGACATAATGTTTATACAGCCAGTTGTATATCTGCTTTGCCCTAAATTTTGGGGTTATAAGACTCTCTAGCTCATCTAAATGATATGAATAAATATTGGAATCTTGTGCTTCTTTTGTGGTAACATGTTGTAGATTTGGCATATCTTTTTTTACATTGTGATTCCGTGTTTTTACTGCATGAGTCTTTATTTTAGAATCTTGCGTATTTGTTATATCCTTTTTCGCTTTGGAATCCTGTGTTTTCCTATCTTTTCCATCTCTTTTTTGTATTGTCATTTTTAATCCATTTGTGGCTTTGCTATATTTAGAATCAATTGCCTTTACAAACAAACATTATGCAAAGACTCATATTCAAATAAAGCAAAATTGTATCACGATAACTTTAACCTAACAACTTTTAATTACTATATAAAATTGCAAGTAAAATAACACTCCATTGCAACTTAAAATATAGACTTTTTATTTGATTTTTGTATAGTGTTGATATATCGCATTGTATCTTTACAAAGTGTTGCAAACCAGGCAATACAAAATTACTAGCAGACAAAAGATTAAAACCGCATTCATAATGCAAGCAGGGTGTTAAAAATATTTATAAACATGATTCGTTTGTAGGCAAGTGTATCACGCAGTGATGTTAATATGTGTTCGCATGTGTAACAGGTATCAGATTATTGGTTTAAGATTGAATGATTCAGGGCTTTATGGTTGATGCTTTTGAATAGCTCTTTATTAGCGATAAGAAATATAACTTCAGAATCTAAACTTTGGCATGTAATTGATTCTATCACTCACATATACAAATAGCGAAAATAAGTAGCCTATGGGTTAGTCGCATGGTGTTAAGCTGTGATTTACAATTTGACGAAACACAAACCAAATGCTATCCCATCACACATAACTCTATTTAAATATAGCTTGGTGCATCATTTGCAAATAACACTAAATCATTTTGCTTGCCACTCTCTGCTAGTATCTCTTCTAGCTTTGTTTTGTCTTTGAGTATGATTTTTTGCGGTGTTTTTATGTGTGTATCAAGGATTTTTGCGTTTAAATCACCTGTGATAATTGCTATATCAAACACTTTATCTATTTTTTGTGCTAATTCTATATTACTTGCTTCATCATGCTCGACTAAACCCGGTGTTACGATGATTTTTCTCCCATTATGAAGTGAAGCAAGGCGGATAGCCTCACTCATGCCCTCAAGATTCCCGTTAAAACTATCATCAATGATAACCTTTTGTGCTGTGTCTATCCGCTGTAATCTATGTGGTATAGGTGTGAGTTTTGCTACTGCTTTTTGCAATGCGTTTATATCCATGCCTAGCGTTTTTGCAATCATAATGGCTACCGCGATATTATCGATATTAAACCGCCCTAATATCTTGCATGTAAATGGCACAAAAACAGAATCTAGCTCTAAACTAAAAGAAGTTTTTTCAAGTGTAGATTCTATATCTTTAAGCGTTGGTGGATAGGCTACAATCTTTTTCATATTTGCTTCAAATTGCGGTGGCAGGGCATTTGCATAGTTATTATCCTTTTGCACAAACGCATGTGTAAGCCTTGTTGAATATAGCAGTTCAAATTTTGTTTTTGTCGTTGTCTCAATGTTTTTAAAATATTCAATATGTGCGTGTCCTATCTTGCCTATCACTGCATAATGATGCTGTAATAGCTCTGCAATCTCTCTAATATCCCCGACTTGCCTAGCCCCTGCCTCTGCTACATAAATCTCATGTGTAGCATTAATATTTTGATTAATATCTGCGACTAAGCCCTTATAGGTATTCACACTGCGTGGCGTTGCATAGACACTAAATTGCTGTTGCAAGATTTGAGCGATAAAGTTTTTTATACTTGTTTTGCCATAGCTTCCAGTAATTGCAATAATCTTTAGATTCTGTAATTGTTGCAATTTATTATGTGCTTTTTTTGCATAGATTCTAAAGAGCAAACTCTCATACACATTCGCACATAAAAAGCCTAAAATAAGCGGCACTAAAGCATATATATGTGTATGAAAAACAAACACGCACAAGCACACACTAAGGATAGTAAAAAGCAGGATAAATGCAAATAATCGCTTAACCCTTTGTGTCCATACAAGCTTTTTATCAAGGCTTTTATACCACAAAAAAAGCAGGGGCAAATACATCAAATAAAAATATCCATAAAAAAGCATACCATGATAAAACATCGATAGCCCCGCATACATAACAAGCGGCACAACAAAATAATAGATATGCCATATACTTTTATGATGCTTTGTAAGGATACGCAAAAAGCTGTAATTATACCATTGAAGCGTAGTCGCAAGATAATAAGATAATGCGAATACAAAAAGTATGTAAGTAGCAATATCAAAAAGCGATAAAAAAAGATTCATTAAGGTAATACCTCAAAGCTTGAAAACTCTAAGGAAGAAAGGTGTTCTATCTCAAAAGAACTCGCTTTCATTCTGCCATTACCTTTTTGCAATGCCGCTAGAAAATCACCTAAATCTTCAAGGCTGACAAATATTTCTACATGCCCGTTAGCAAGGTTTTGCACACTGCCTTTATACCCTTTAGAATCTGCATAGGCTTTCGTAAAGTTTCTAAACCCTACACCTTGTACCTTACCCTTTGCTGTGATTTTGTAATGTCTCATATTGATCCTTTATGTGAAAAATGTGGGCTAGATTCTGTAAATTTTAGAATCTAAAGACAGAATTTATAGCCTATGCCCCATACGGATTGAATGAATTTTGGCTCTTTAGCAGAATCGCCAAGCTTATTGCGTAAGTTCCTAATATGTGTATCGATACTGCGTAATCCCGTGTCATCATGAATCGCATTAATAGTGTGTGCTATCCTCTCTCTGCTTACAGGTTGTAAGCGATTATCCACCAAAAAAAGTAAAATATCAAACTCTGTGTTTGTAAGCTCAATGTCTTCATTATAAAGCTTTATTGTGCGTCTTTTTGCATCAATATTTAACGCACCAAAAACCCTTTTTCGTGGCTCAATCCTTCGCAACAAAGCCTTGATCCTTGCGATTAACTCAACTGCTTCATAAGGCTTTGTCATGTAGTCATCTATGCCAAGCTCAAACGCACGGATTTTATCGCTTATATGTGTAAGTTTTGATGAAATGATAATGGGTATTTGCGTATGGCTTCTAATCTTTCCGCATAACTCAAAGCCATCAATCTCGTGGTCTAAAAGCTCTAAAATCACCGCATCAATATCGTCTTGTGCGATTTTTTCTAGAATCATAGAAACATCACTCAGGCATAATGTCTCAAAACCAGCTTGGCAGAGACTGCTATGCAAGGACTTTTGGAGATCTATATCATTATCTATAATAAGGACTTTTGGCATTTCTGTTCCTTATAGAATATAGCTTGATAAAATGTGTATTTTGCTTATCCCACATTGTAACAAATACAAACCATACGCTATACAATCTAATACAACAACAAGCTAAAATAAATTCGTATTATAATGTTTTCCAGCATAAAAGTCTATAAAAAAGCAGGATATGCAATATATTTTTAACAAAAACTTGACATTTTGTTATATTTCACACACAAAGACTTGCGATGTAAGTGCTTACGAGATGGGCAGTAAGAATAAATGGTGCTTTTAGCGGATATATCTTTTGTGTTGTATGTAGAAAATGTCGCTCTTTTTGACTAAAGCCACCCTCACAACCAATAATAATTCCATTTTTAGCGATATTTCTTCGCTCTTGTTGCGTGAGATCTTCAAAAGTTTGTTGTGCGTGGTTTTGGTTGTATTTATTAGAATCTAGATCCTTGTCATTTTGAGCCATAGGCAAAAAATCTCTTTTAGATTCTATATTGAAATTAGATATTTTGTTGTTGTGTTTAAGATCAAAATGATAGTTGCTAGAATTTAGACTCCGTGTAGATTCTATATTAGATGTTTTGCTACGCTCAACATGACAAGAAGTTAAAGCTTTGTTTGTTTGTGTTATCGCCCTGTTGTTTTTAGATTCTAGTTTCTCCACATTTTGCACCCTAACCTCCGCAGTCCGCCCAGATTCTAAAGTTTCTACAGATTCTAAAAAATCAATCGCGATAGCATTTGGAAAAGCTTTGCAAACAGATTCTAAGTTGTTATGTATAGCAATCTCTAGCGGTTTCATGCGTCCGCATTGCATACATGAGTATTGCAGTATCCTTTGTGCTTTTTGCATATCAATTTTGCGATTTTTCTGTGAAAAGTCTGCGTAAAAAAGTTGAAGAGAAGCGACATTTAACGCATTTAAAGTAGGTAATATATCATAAATATCTTTTAAGTCAATCATTGCAAGCAAAATATGCGTATAGGCTTTTGGTGGAGCTGCTTTGCTATGTAAACTTATGAGTTTAAAGGTATTTTTCTTTTCATGCTGATAGCTATAAAGCTGCATATCATTAAGATTTGTGGTAAGTAGGGTCTCGCCTTGCTTAAAGCGGCGGACATGAAATAGATAATGCGCGTCTTTAGAATCTAGAGTAATAGATTCTAATCCAGAATCTTTATGATAAAAAAACTGCATACTACCCCTTATATGCTTTAATAAAACCTACAACACACACAAAAACAACAACAAAGATAAGATACATTATCTTACATGTTTGCCTGTATCTTTGCATACCTTCTTTGCTTGTCCTTGCTTTTTTCAAGGTTTTCATACGATAGATTTCACCGATGAGAAAAAGAAGTAGGGCAAAAATCATTACGATAATGCGTATATCAAGGATAAATCCCCGCATAGCAAGTAAAAAGCCACCTGTAATAATACCCACGCCAAGCAGAAAAATCGTAATAGGCATGACAAAATAAATCTTTCTATTCATATCTAAAAATGTCTTTGCCCGATATAAAATGAAGAGATACCACAAATAAGGGATAAAAAACAAACACGCAAAAATCTCGTGTAAGAATATCCCCTGCATATAGGCATCGCTTTCCATAAATGTATGGAGTGAATCTTGCATAATATCGCCTTTTTGTTAAAGAATCTAAAATACATACAAAAATATATCTGTGGAGTACAAAAGATTCCTACTTTTAAGGTGGGAATGGAATTTTAATAATGTAAGGTTGTAAGACTGAACAAAATAGGGCAGAACAAATAAAGGTTATGCCCTATAAAACATTAGAAAATGTAAGAATAGCCACATTAATCACATGTGTATTCACAAGATATTCAGTTTTATCATTTTTAGCCTTAGCACTATATCCAGCTGATAGGGCTTGGATTTTTGCACCGATTTCTACTTTATGTGATCCTGCAAAAGTCGCTGCTATACCTACATTGATAGGAATATTGAATCCATTGTAATCATTTGCTGTATGTAATATTTTGGAATGATACGCTAACTTGCTACAAACCCTTACACACATACACACTCATATCTACAAGTCTGTGCGTATAGCCCATCTCATTATCATACCACGCAAGGACTTTTGCACTCTTGCCAATGGCGATTGTCTTATCTGGCACGATTACCGCACT
Source organism: Helicobacter bilis (assembly GCF_900198365.1). Lineage (GTDB taxonomy): Bacteria > Campylobacterota > Campylobacteria > Campylobacterales > Helicobacteraceae > Helicobacter_A > Helicobacter_A bilis_B. The sequence goes on from NZ_FZMS01000038.1 coordinate 67,216, forward strand.
CGCCTTACTACCGATAAAATCACTTGATACACGCATTTCATCATCAACGATAATAAGCCCTTTAAATGTCCCTTCAAAACTTTCACCACTTTGAGCCTTATAAAATGCTTCATTGATAGAATCTTTACTTACTTCACTCTTTAGATTCACGCTTAAATCCACCAAACTCACATCAGGCGTTGGCACACGCACGGCAATACCATTAAGCTTCCCTGCTAAATGGGGCAATACAAGCCCAATCGCCTTTGCTGCACCTGTGCTTGTAGGTATCATAGATAGGGCTGCTGCACGCGCTCGGCGTAAGTCTTTGTGCTTGACATCAAGGAGATTTTGATCATTTGTATAGCTATGGATAGTGCTCATAAGGGCGTTTTCAATGCCAAAAGTAGAATCTAGCACTTTCACAATGGGGGCTAGGCAGTTTGTGGTGCAGGACGCATTTGAAATCACGCTTTCATTATTATATTGCGTATGATTGACACCATAGACAAAAGTTGGCGTATTATCCGCAGGAGCGGAGATTATCACGCGTTTGACATTGCCTTTAATATGTGCTTTTGCTTTATCAAGGGCGTTAAATTTGCCTGTGCATTCAAGCACCGCTACCGCCTCGCCAAAGTTAAGATTCAAAGGGTCTCTATCGCTTAAGACTTTTACATTTTTGCTTTTGCCAATACGGAGTGTATTCTCATCTAACTTCTCAACATCATAGAATCTATGCACAGAATCATATCGCAGCAAATGCACTAAAGTATCCACACTTGCAGTTGTATTGAGTGCTACAAGTTCCACATCATCGCGTTCCCCAATAATCCTAGCCGCACATAGCCCAATGCGTCCCGTGCCATTAATCGCAAGTTTGATTGCCATGATTTATATCCTTTTTTGCTTAAAATATAGGTGTTTAAAGGCTGCATTGTAGCAAAAACTTGCAATTTTTTATAATTTAACTCTAAAATAACTTGATTTTCATACAAAAATCAAATACAATGCTAGTTTATCTTTTTAGCCTTGTGTGCTGTTTAAAGATAAATATATTTTATATAGGAGTTTTCGTTATGAAAAAGAGCGATTTTGTAAAAACTATCAAAGAAATCGGTGGTTATGCAAAGAAAGAGGATGCAGAAAAGGCACTTGATTCTGTTGTAGATGCAATTACGCATGTATTGAAGTCAAATGAGACAGTTGAGCTTGTAGGATTTGGTAAATTTGAAAATGCAGTGCAAAAAGGTAAAGAAGGTAAAGTCCCCGGAACTGATAAAACTTACAAAACAGCGGATAAAATGGTGCCAAAATTTAAGCCCGGTAAAGCCTTAAAAGACGAGGTTGCAAGTATCAAGGTAAAAAAATAGACTTACGAAAAATTATGCTTTATAATTTCTAAGATTGTTATCCCTCTTTCAAACAAAAGTCGGCAATTCTTACTTTTTGGTTTAGCCGTGATTGGTATGGTTAAATTGCTTGTGCTACAATGTTGTTTTATAAAGTTATGCAACATTTTTAAGGAGTAATTATGCCAAAAACCACAAGTATCACTTTAATGCAAGAAGCAAAAAGCATACGAGATATTACTATCAAAGACCAAAGAGTGTTAATCCGCGTTGATTTCAATGTCCCTATGGATAAAGACTTTAATATCAGCGATGATACGCGTATGCGTGAAGCCTTGCCAACAATTAACTATTGTATTGACAATGAAGCACAAAGTATTGTTTTGGTGAGTCATCTTGGCAGACCAAAAGGGCGTAGCAGTGATTTTTCACTCAAGCATGTTGTAAAAAGGCTAGAGAGGCTACTCAATAAAGATGTATTTCTTGCTGATACAATAGAATCTGCAAAAGCCGCACAAAATGAAAATAGATGTCAAATTATTTTGCTTGAAAATATTAGATTCTATGAAGGTGAAACAAAAAATGATGAAACACTCAGTAAAAATCTCGCAAGTCTTTGTGATGTTTATGTCAATGATGCGTTTGGGACGAGCCATAGGGCGCATGCTAGCACTTATGGTATTGCGAAGTTTGTGAATCATAAAGTTGCAGGTATATTGTTGAAAAAAGAGATTGATTCCTTTGCAAAGGTGATTAAGAATCCATTGCGACCGCTTTTATTGATTGTTGGTGGAAGCAAGGTAAGCTCAAAGCTTAGTCTTTTGCAAAGAGTGCTTGATGTCGTTGATAAAATCATTATCGGTGGAGCTATGAGTAATACTTTCTTAAAAGCGTTAGGCTATGATATGCAAAATAGCCTTGTAGAAGATGATTTAATAAAAGATGCGATAACGATTCTAGAAAGTGCAAAAGAGAAAAAGGTAAAGGTATATTTGCCTGTGGATCTGGTAAGCACAAATAGCATTGATAATCCAAGTGAGATTAAAATCACACCATCACAAGACATACCACAGAATCTCATCGCAGTTGATATTGGTCCTGCAAGCGTTAAACTTTTTAGTGAAGTGGTTACAGATTCTCAAACTATTATTTGGAATGGTCCGCTTGGTGTGTATGAGATTCACCAGTTTTCTCGTGGGACTTTTAATCTCGCTCATGCAATTGCTAATACTTATGCGTTTAGCTTTATCGGCGGTGGCGATACCGCAGACGCGATAGATAAAGCGGGGCAAAGAGATAATATGAGTTTTATATCCACGGGTGGAGGTGCTAGCCTTGAGTTATTGGAGGGGAATATTCTGCCTGCATTTGAGGTTCTTGATAAGAGGTCATAGATTCTATAAAATCTACAAATAAGTCGCTATCATTTAGGCATTCGCATACAAGATATTCTTTTATGCCAAGCGATTTTGCAAGTTCAGCATATTGTATAGCAAGCTCATATTTTGTTTCAGAGTTATCAATGGTAAAACTTAGCGGATATATAATCATATTGTTTGGAGCAAGGGATTTAATCACAGAATCTGTATAAGGACCAATCCACTTCACAGGTCCCACTTTTGACTGATAGCATAGCTGTATATCTTTAAATACAATATCATTTTTCTCTAATTCAGCTTGCAGCAGGGCTTTGCAATCTTGGCATTCTTGCTGATATGGATCGCCTTTTTTAATGCGACTTATAGGCACAGAGTGTGCGGATAGAATCAGCACAAAATCCTTTGCATTTCTTCCATTTAAAGTGTCCTTAATGCTTTGTGTAATTGCCTTTATAAACAAGGGGTGGGTTGCATAGCGATCGATTGTTCTTATGCGTGGAGTAAAGTTTAGTGTCTTAAGGGCAAGTGAGACATCGCTAAAAGATGAATAAGTTGTAGTTGAGCTATATTGCGGATACATGCTAAAAAGCGTAATGTCATGAATGTTTTTTTGCATGATTTCTTGTATAACAGCTAATGAATAGGGTGGCACATAACGCATAGCATAAGTGTAGAATGTGCTTGGATTCCTCTTTTGCAATTTCTGTGTAAGTTTAAAAGTGATTTCTGTTAATGGGCTACAACCACCTATCTTTTCATACATTTTCTTGCTTTTTTCAATGCGTGAATTTACTATAACATTGCCTAGCATAGAGCGAAAAAACTCACTTTTAACGCTAAGGATACATGGGTCAGCAAACATATTTTTGAGAAAAGTGGCGACTTCATCTAAACTATTTGGTCCGCCCATATTGAGTAACACTACGGCTTTGTTTTGGGTTTGCATATATTTCCTTGTAAGTTTTGGGTGTAAAGATTCTATACTTGTAAATGTGGCATTTTGCATGGGTATTATAACAAAACTCTTTGAGTTTGTTTGTATGCTGTCTCTACATGGCAGCAATACGCATATAACATTAGATTCTAGAATCTTATTTTAAATCAAGAATCTCAGTATTTAGATTTTAAAGATAACAAAATCTATCCCAACGCCTTTAATCCCACGCTAGAAGTGATAATCACACATACGCAAAAAAGCTTCAAAAATGACTTATCCTCTTTAAAAAACACAATCCCCACAAGCACCCCACCAGCCGCACCAATGCCCGTCCATATCGCATACGCCACGCCCATAGAAATCTCTTGCATAGCGATAGATAGGCAGGTAAAGCTCCCTGCAAAAATCAGTGCAAGACATAAGATATAGATTTTATTTTTGGTATCAATGAGCTTTTTCATCGTCCATACACCAGCTATTTCAAACACCCCAGCAATAAAAAGTAAAATCCAAGATAGCATTATTTATCCTTTGTAGAATCTGTATTAGAAGCCCTAGATTCAGCTTTTTTTGAACCATTTTTAGAATCTTGCTTAATATTGTGTTGAAAATCCTGCGTGTCGCTAGATTCTATAAACAAAGATTCTAGCTCCTCAGGCAAATGATCGTGTATGTCTTGTGCGGTTTTGCTTTCTTTTACACTCCACTTTAGTCCCAACACTCCAAGCATAAGCGTTGAGATAAGGGCGATTTTTATGAGTGATGCCTCCTCGCCAAATAGCACTATTTCAGCCACCACCACACCACCCGTGCCAATGCCAACAAACACGCTATACACAATGCTAACTTCAAGCCTTTTCATCGCTAACACCGCACAAGTGAAAGAAAAAGCAATGCCTAAGCAAGTCAAAGCCTTTAGCGGCAGTGTGTCGGCATGTTTTAGCCCACTCACCCACGCTACTTCACAAATCCCGCCAATTAGGATTAAAAGCCACGCTAGATTTTTACTTATGATGATTTTTTGAATCATTTTTGCACCTTTTTTATATTTTAGATTATTAGAATTTTCCTCTACACTAAAAGGCAGATTTTCTAGCCCTTTCATAAAGCCCATTTTTAAATGATCTGACTCATATAAGAGTGATGATAGATTTCAAGTAGCCTTTGTGCTTGAAGTGTTTTGCATGTATGGCTCTCTCCACCGATTAGAATGATCATAAGTTTTCCTTCTATTCGCTAAAGAACACTTAATCTTTTAAAAACTCATCGTAGTATAGAAAATAATCTTTGCTTTTCTTTGATGAGAGTGAGTAGGTCAGTGAGCCGCCGCCCTCAAAATTTGTGCGTGTGTAGAATGGGGATTTTGTCGTTGTGTCTGTGAGTGTGTTTTTGTATTTTGCAATCCTAGCAACATTTTGGCAACTAAAGATTCCAATATCTTTGCTTCCTACGATAAATAAAAGTCCAACACCATATTCATTACATGCCTTTGGGAGTAGCTTTGGCGTTGGGTCATGTTTGCCTTGTGAGTTTAGAAAGCCCATTAATAAATCAGAGCTTACAAACTCTATAAAATCATATTTTTCAGTAATGTTTTTATAGGTTATCTCATTTGGGGCTATAAGGAATGCCTTGTTGTTAAAACTTCTAAATATCACCATATCGCCAGTTTCAGGCGTCATGTTTGGTGTTGGTAGATATGGCTGGGTTAATTGTGTAAAAGGGGAAACTTTTGCGATAGCCTTTGTGCCTTCTAGTTTTATCACAACTACACTTGCTACAATCGCTTTGTAAGATGATAAATCACGCAGGATAATACCACTCTCACCTACTTTAAGATTGATATTTGTAAAGGTTATAAGTGTATCATCACCTTGCTTATTTATCTCTAGAATCTCGCTTATTTCAGGTTGTGTGATAAGCTTTATAGAATCTTTTGTATTTGTTTCATCTTCTATGTTTTCATTGCTATATGCAAGATTCCCAAACAATATGCTATTCATTATTAACATAAGCAACGCTGTAATATATCTTTTCATTTATAAACCTTTAGAATCTTAAATCATTCATGTATTACACTCTACCGCCCTCATAAAGCTGTCGCATACGCTTCTTTTCCTCTTGTTTTTTAGCTTTTTGTACTTCTTTTGCATAATAGGCTTCGACAGAAAAATTAAGTAAAATCGCAAGTTTTGGTGCTACAAACATTGAGCTATATGTCCCAAAGACAACACCAACAAGAAGTGGCAAAGAGAATCCTACGATAATTTGCCCACCAAAAAGATAAAGTGTCAAGACGACAAAAAACATAGTAAGTGAAGTAAGCGTTGTCCTTGTTAGTGTGCTTGATACGGCTTCATTAATCACTTCATTTGCATTCATTTTTTTGCCTTCAAGCATTTTCTCTCTGATTCTATCAAAAATGATAATAGTATCATTGATTGAGTAGCCAAGCAGGGTAAGCAAAGCTGCGATAACTTCAAGATTTAAATCAATCTTAAAGATAATCACACTTGCTGCGGTAATGACAATGTCATGCACCAAGGCGATGATAGAAGCAAGGGCAAACCGCCACTCATAGCGAAAGCTCACATACGCCATCATTGCAATAGTCGCTAAAACAAGTGATAATATCGCGCTTTTACGCAATTCATCGCCGACCTTTGGACCAACGGTATCAAGCTTTCTTATGCTAAATTCACCGCTTGATTCTAATAATGTATGTAAAGTGGTATCAATCTCATTTGCTTTTAAGTCTTCATTAAATGGGATCTTAATAATAATCTCATTATCCGCACCAAATCGACTTACTTGAGCATTCTTAAATCGCTCATCTGTTGCTAAAAGTTTGCGTATTTCTGCCATAGGGGCATTTTGCTGTGTGTATTGAATCTGTGCTGTGCTGCCACCTGCAAAGTCAATGCCAAGATTAAAGCCCACGCCAAAAAATAGATAAAATGAAGCAAGTGTTAGCAAAATAGAAGCAATTAGTCCATACTTACTCCAACGCACAAAATCAAAAATTTTCTGCTGTTTAAAAATCTCCATATTTCACTTCCTTAACTAACGCTTTTGCTTTGCTGCTACTTCAGTCTTAGAATCTAGCTTAATGCCAAACCAAAAGGCTAGATTTTTACTTCTTTCTATACGATTACCAAGCCATAGATAGATTCCATGTGTGCCAATTATAGCGGTAACAATAGAAGCTAGTATACCAATACCGGTAGTAATCGCAAAGCCTTTTATCACACCAGTGCCATACACATAAAGCAAAACTGAAGCAATAAGCGAAGTAATATTTGCATCAAAAATGGCACGAGAAGCATTCTCATAGCCAATGCGTAATGACTTTATTACTCCCATGCCAGACTTAAGTCCTTCTCTAATTCTCTCATTAATGATGATATTGGCATCTACCGCCATACCCACGGTTAGCACGATACCAGCCATACCCGGGAGTGTCAGTGTCGCATCAAATAACGCCATAACGGCGATAATCAAAAAGAGATTGATAACAAGGGCAAGAGAGGCAAAGACACCCGCCATAGCATAATATACAATCATAAAGCCCACAACTAAGACAAAGCCGCTAATAAGGGCTATAACAGAAGCTTGTATAGAATCTGCACCAAGACTAGGACCTACAACCCTTTTTTCTATCACAGAAACGGGGGCAAGAAGCGCACCAGACCTAAGCGCTATGGCTAAATCACTTGCTGCTTTTCTATCAAAACTACCAGTAATAATGCCATTGCCACCACCAATTCTTTGATTAATGCTAGGTGCAGAAATTATGCGTTTATCAAGCACAATCGCCAATCTTTTCTTAATATTTCTCCCTGTAAAATCCCCAAAGATTTCAGCACCTTTAGAATCTAGCACAAAGCTTACCGCATCATTTTTATTTTCATCAATTGTAGAATCTGCTTTTACAATAGAGCTTCCATCAAGGATAGGGATAGCTTTTAAAGGAAGTTTTGCCATCTCATTTTCAGCATAAGGCAATAGCACAGAATTATACCTCATAGCCTCTTCATCACTGATTGCTTCACCATTCATCATGCGTCTAGCCAAATCTTCATCTACTGCCATAAACTCTAGCTGTGCATTTTGCGAGATTAACTTTATAAGCCTTTTTTGCTCTTCTTCACTTTGAGCCCCCGGCATTTCCACACGGATTTGATTAATCCCCTCACGCAAGACATTTGGCTCTGTTAAACCAAAACCACTAAGTCGATTGCGGATAGTAAAGATAGCTTGATCTAGGGCATTTTTTTGCACCTTTTTTATAGCTTCTTCATTCAGTGCTATACTAAAGGTATTACCACTTTGAGACCATACCACACCTTCCATATTGCTAAGGATAGATTCCATATCTTTTGTTCTACTTGAATCAAGTAAGATAAAGCTTATGGAATCACCTTGCATTCTAAGCTTATTAATAAAAATATTTTTCTTATCTGTTTGGTGCTTTAAGTCGCTAAGCATACTGCTATACTTATTGCCAACTGCCTCATTTACATCAACATCAAGTAAAAGACTTAACCCACCTTGCAAATCAAGTCCAAGCGTAATCTTTTTATAACCATCAAAAAAGGGATATTTGCTAGAATCTTGAAAGAACGATGGAATGCTAAAAAAGATTCCAAAACAACATGCAAGGATAAAGGCTAACAACCTGTAATTAAAGGGTTTTTGTGTATTTGTGTGAATCTTTGCCATACGCTAATCTAACCTAAATCTATTTTTTATCATGCTTATTTTTAGATTCTTTTTCCTCTTTCTTTGAATCTGTGCTAGAATCATCTTCTTCTGCCATTTCATCAACTTTGTAAGCTACAAATTCCCTTGCAAGTCGCACTTGAGTATCGCCTAACTCTACAACTATAAATCTATCATCTTGCTTGATTACCTCACATACAAAACCGCCATTTGTAACGATTTTATCCCCTCTTTTTAAAGATTCAACCATAGCTGCATGTTTCTTTCTTTGCTGCTGCTGCGGACGAAACACAAGAAAATAAAACACTAAAATAAGAACCGCTAATGGCAAAAAACTAATAAGCTCTTGCATATATATCCTTCATATTCAAAAATAAAGCAGGGATTTTAACACAAAAAATGTTAATTTTTCGCTTTACCAGATAAAAGCAAGAATATAACACCAATAATACATGAAGTAAGCGATGCAAGTAATATAGTGATTTTAGATAACTCTTTTGCTTCATGTATATCAAAGGCAAGCTCAGATACAAAAAGCGACATAGTAAAGCCAATCCCAGCAAGCATACCAGCCCCTAAAATATAAGTCCAAGAGATTCCATCGGGTCGTTTTGCAACGCCTAACTTTTCACACAAAAAAGACGCAAGGAAGATTCCAATAGGTTTCCCTACAACTAGCCCTAAGAATACACCAAGAAAAATATGGTCTATATTAAAATTAAAATTAGATTCAATGCTTACCCCCGCATTTGCAAACGCAAAGCAAGGCATGATAAAATACGCACTCCAAGGCTGCAAAAAATGCTCTAATCTTAGGAGAGGATTTTGTGTGTTTATAGCACTATGCTGGACTTCTTGCACGAATTCTAATTTATCATGGTCTAAAAGTATAGAATCTTGTTTATTTTGCTTGTGTTGATAGTTTTTCGCCCATACGCCCATTTGCTCATAAAATGCCTGAAAATCTTTTTTTGCTTTGACAGGGATACAAAATGCTAAGATTACCGCGGCAATAGTCGCATGGATACCGCTTGCATGCACGAAAAACCATAATAAGATTCCAAGTCCAAGATATACAATCAAATGCTTAATGCCACGCATATTGCATAGCACAAGTAGCACAATGATTCCCGCTGAAGCAAGTAGCCACATCAAATGTATAGAATCTCCATAAAATAACGCAATAACCACAATCGCACCCAAATCATCAACAACCGCTAAGGTAACAAGAAAAACTTTCAAGGCAATAGGAATGCGTTTGCCAAGTATAAGCAACACGCCTAATGCAAATGCAATATCTGTCGCCATCGGGATACCAAAACCATGACTTGAAGCCGTGCCAATATTTAACGCATAATATATCACACCCGGGACTATCATGCCCCCTAATGCAGCAATAGCTGGAAATGCCGCTTTTGAAAAAGAGTTTAACTCGCCAAAAAGCATTTCTCTCTTAATCTCTAAGCCAACAAGTAAAAAGAAAAACGACATAAGCACATCATTCACCCATATTTTTAGCTCCATACCCACAAAATGTTCGCCAAACTGAAAACCAAAAGGTGTTTCAAAAATCGTGTGATATATATGCGATAAGGGCGAGTTGGCAACAATAAGTGCCATAATCGTGCTTATCCCAAGAAAAATACCGCCAAAAGATTCACTACGGATAAAATTCATTAAAACTTGTGTAACGCGCATTAGTTTCCTTCTCTATCATCAAAAATGAAACTATTATAATAAAAAACTTAAAGCATAATAAAAACAAGAAGTATTTTTCTGTGTTTTTATGTCTTACGATTGTCATAGTTGTGTTTATTTTATAGCTTGTTAAGTGAGATAAGCTAGCAAGTTTAAGACAAGATTTAGCCTAATTTATTGTCATTTTGAGCTGTTGAAAGAGAGAAATCTAATTCTTATTATCTTGTGGCACAAGCCATGACTCCAATCATAAGGCAGAGAATCTTAACTTCTAAAACA
>NZ_FZMS01000042.1 GCF_900198365.1 Helicobacter bilis
AAAACCCCCCCCCTCCCCAAAAACCGGGGAAAAAAAAAAAAAAAAAAAAACCAAAAAAAAAAAAAAAACCCCCCAAAAAAAAAAAAAAAGTGAAAATTAAACCTTCCCAAAAAAAACGAAAAAAAAAAAAAAAAAAATATAAAAAAAAAAAAGGACTAAATTTAAATAAAAGAAGAAAAAAAAAAAGAAAAGAATAAAAAATTAAAAAGGTATTTTTTTTTTTATTTTTTTTTAATTTTTTATGGTTTAAGGGGGGGGGGGGGTATTTTTCGCATAATTTGGGACTAATTTTGCTAGAATTAACGAATGAGTAAAAAATATTATCTTTAGCCCTAATTTTTTATATGGGCAATAAAAGTCGCTTAATTAGGTGTGGTTTAGTAAATATTTTTCCATATTCTAATTGGTACTTTTGTGGATATTTTTGCTGGTAGTGCAACTGTTGCGATGAATACTGAGGCAAAAACTTACATATTGAATGATATGGATGAAACTTTGCAAACATAACTATACAAATATTTGCTAGATTTACCAATGAGGATATAGTCGAGTATATCAAATCAAGAATTTTTAGAATTTGATTTACCTCAAAAAGCAACAGTTAGATGTTTTAGTGATAGGCAAGAGATTGAATATCGCAAAAAATCCTATCATCGTTTAGAGACGGCTTTAATAAAAAATAAAAATCCCCTTGACCTTTATACGCTCATGTTTTTTGCTTTTTCACAACAACTTAGAGTGAATAAAAAAGGTGATTTAACATGCCTTTTGGCAATAATTTTTTTCTCTCAAAAAAGAAAAAATATTGTTAATGGTTGTATTTTTTTCAAAAGATAATGTGAAAATATATAAGAAAGATTTTGTATATTTACTTGAAAGCATTGAGGTAGATGAGAGATTTTAGAATGTTGTTGCATTACATACAGCGAATATCTAAGCATTTAAAACCAATAGTCTATTAAAACAGAGTTGAAATAGATTGGGTAGTATTATAAAAATAATTATTATAGGGAGTTAGCAATGTGTGGTATCGTTGGATATATCGGTGATAGAGATAAAAAAAGTGTGATTTTAAATGGTTTAAAAGAGTTAGAGTATCGTGGGTATGATAGTGCTGGTATGGCGGTTTTGCAAAATGACAAGATTCAGTCTTTTCGTGCGGTGGGTAAGTTAGAGAATTTGAGTGAAAAATTACAAAGCATGTCGTTTGAGGGCTATGGACTAGCCATAGGGCATACGCGTTGGGCTACACATGGGAAGCCAACAGAATGCAACGCACACCCGCATAGTGGCACACAAAGTGCGATTATTCATAATGGAATCATTGAAAATTATAAGGAATTAAAAGAAGAGTTGCAAGCAAAAGGTGTGTGCTTTCAAAGTCAAACAGATACAGAAGCAATCGTGCATTTATTTGAATCTTATACGCAAACTCTCTCGCCAAAGGAAGCCTTTGAAGCAACGATTAAGCGACTACAAGGCTCTTTTGCAATTCTACTTATTACAAAACTAGATTCTAATAGAATCTTTTATGTGAAAAAGCACTCCCCGCTTCTAATCGGTTTTAATAAAGAAAAGCGAGATGAAGTCTTTTTTGCAAGTAGTGATGCCGCACTTATAGGGCTTATAGATAGTGTGATTTACCTTGATGATGGGGACTTTGGAAGTCTTAGTGTAGATGAGATAGGGGGGCTAAAATATGAGATAAAGCCCTTTAATGCGAATAAAGAGAAGGCACAAAAAGATGGCTATCGCTATTTTATGGAAAAAGAAATATATGAGCAAGAAAGCGTTTTGCTTGAGACAATGGTGGGGCGAGTGCGTGAAGGAGGTGTATGCTTAGATGAGCTAGATTCTAACTTTTTTAACGCCTTTAAAAGCATTGCGATTTGTGCGTGTGGGACGAGCTATCATAGTGCATTAGTCGGCAAATATCTCTTAGAGAGAAAGGCAAGAATCCGCACGACAACGCATATTGCAAGTGAGTTTCGCTATGCAAAGCCCATGCTAGAATCTGATGAACTTTTTATCGTTATCTCACAAAGTGGTGAGACTGCTGATACACTTCAAGCCCTAAAACTTGCAAAAGAAAAGGGATTAAAAACACTTGTAATATGCAATGTGGATAATAGCTCAATGGTGCGTTTAGCTGATTATTGTCTGCTTACAAGGGCTGGGACGGAAAAAGGCGTGGCAAGCACAAAGGCGTTTGCAACACAAGTTATGGTGCTATGGATTTTTTCTGTGTTGCTTGGGCATAAAAGGGGCTGTATAGATTCTATTGGCTTAAAGAGTGAGACAAGGGCTATGCTACATGCAAGAAGTGCTACACATATAAACCAGAATCTGCATGAAAAAATCAAACGATTATCAAAGCGATATTTGCATGGACATGGCTTTTTCTTTATTGGTAGAGATATTTTTTATCCACTCGCACTAGAGGGGGCATTGAAGCTAAAAGAGATTAGCTATCTACACGCAGAGGGCTATCCTAGCGGGGAGATGAAGCATGGTCCTATAGCCCTTGCTGATAGTGAGTTATTCACTCTTGCACTTATGCCTAAGAATTTATTATATGAAAAAAATAAAAGCAATGTAGAAGAACTCATTGCAAGAGATTCTACAATCTGTGCGATTAGCCCCATTGATTTTGAACTCGCTGATGATATAGTAAAGATTCCGCAATTTGAAAGCTATATGGAAGAGTTTTTCTCCATGATGGTTGTCTTGCAACTTTTAGCATTAGAGATAGCAGTGCGGCTTAATAATGATGTGGATATGCCACGAAATCTAGCTAAAAGCGTTACGGTTGAATGATTTTATACGGAATCTTTATAGAGATTCTGTGGTGTTTTGGTGTGGTTGTTAAGGTTTGTTTTGTAGTTTTTAAAGATTTATTGTCGTTTTGAATCTTATTTTATATTGAATCTGTTTTGGCTATTAAAGCTATATTTTAGATTCTGTTATTAAGCGCTTTTGTAATGCTATACTTAGAATCTTTTTAGAGATTCTATAAATTCTACTTGTATTTTAATCTAGCTTTGTATTGAATCTTTTTTGTATGTAGAATTGCATAAAGACTTAAAGAATCTAGAAAAATTTATGCTTTCTCTCGTAGGTTCTATGCTAAAACTTTTTTTAATAAAACATAACTACATTTTATTATTAATTATTAATATTTTCTTGCAATATATGCAATGTTTGTGTTATAGCCTGTTGTATATCATTTTCATTCATTTGCGTTTTTTCATAAGGTAAAATCACATATTGCTTACTCTTTGTCCCCCATTTCTTTGTGTCATACGCCGAAAATAAACCTATCGTTGGCACACCTAGATTTGAAGCAAGATGTATTGTGCCTGTGCTTGGACTAATGACATAATCCATTTCTTCTATCAATGCAGCAAGATTTAATATATCATCATCATTTTGAAAGATAATAAGATTTGAAATTTCTTGCTTAGTTTCATTTTTCCATGTAGATAGCGCTTCTAAAAAGTAGTCATGTATTTGTGGATAGGTAGCAATTACTGGGATACAATTTTGCATATTGCTGATATGGGCTATAATCTCTATGTAAGATTCTAAAGGAAGCGTATGTGTGGCTGTATGACTAAAGGGATTAATTAAAATGAGTTTAGAATTACCCCCCCTCGTTTTTGCATGGTTAGCAATAAAAGATTTTACCCTTTCTTTTTGTTCCTGTGTAGTTTTTACTTTCGCATTATTAAGACAGATTGTCTTTATTTTTGTGTCAAATAACTTTGGGTTTATCTTTCGCACATAGCTTAGACCCTGCTCATATCGTGTCATGTTGCGATACTTTGGTAAAAGATGCATTGGTATAGTCTTGCAACGCATGGAAAAGAGACTTGGTATCTTCGTGGTTGTGATAATTGTTTTAACATTGCTTGCTTGCAGGGGATAGAGATAACACCGCTTACAATTTGTAAGAATCGCATAATCAAGATTATATGAGTTAAATAAATCAATATGACTTGCAATATCACCTTGTATATCATGCACGAAATCCACAAAATCACAATGTAGTAATAGATTTTTCATAATCGCATTACCAAAGACAATCACTTCACAATTAAATATTGCTTTTAATACAAAAAGTGGCTCAAGTGCGAAAATATTATCACCTAAACCATAAAAATGTATATAACCAACTTTCATGTAATTTCCCTGCACTTAAACTTTTTGTATCATATTTTTAAAAGCAAGATTATAGCATAGTTACGAGTTTCTGGAATCTCTTATATCGATTTAGATTCTATGTCTTTGTATTATCAGCAGAGTTTTATAGCCTACTATTTATTACAATAAAATCAGTATAAAACTATATTTTATATAATTTTAATTATAAAAATGGCTATTTAATAATTATATATTATAGTTTATCTATCAAAAAAGTTTAAAAAATTGTAAAAAATTAAAATTACATATTGTATTTTTAAAAATTTACTGATATAATGCGTTTTATAAATCACAACACAAGATTCTAAAACGGAGAACAATATGGGATTAACAAAACAAATTAGCTTTAATGCTTTTGAGATGAATTGTATTTCGCATTTAAGTCCGGGGCTATGGCGATACCCTAACGATCAAGCCCTAAAATATAAAGACATTGAATATTGGCAAAATATCGCACAAATCGCTGAAAAAGGGCTGTTTGATGCGGTGTTTATCGCTGATGTTTTGGGCGTATATGATATTTATGGGGGCAATGATTGTGGGGCGTTAAAGACTGCCCTGCAAGTGCCTGTCAATGACCCTACACAACTTGCTGTCATCGGTGCTGGGGTTACCAAACATGTAGGTTTTGGGATTACTGCTGGTGTGCCTTTTGAGCATCCTTATCCATTTGCTAGACGCCTTAGCACACTCGATCATCTAACAAAAGGTAGAATCGGCTGGAATATCGTTACAGGCTATCTGCCAAGTGCCAATAAAAATATGGGCTCAAGTGAGCTGCCGCACAATGAACGCTACGATGTGGCTGATGAATATATGGAAGTGATTTATAAATTGCTAGAGGGGAGTTGGGAAGATTCTGCGGTGATTTTAGATAGAGAGAGTGGGGACTTTGCCGATCCTAGTAAGATTCATCACATAGGGCATCACGGCAAATATTTTGATGTCCCGGGTATTCATCTGTGTGAGCCAAGTATCCAACGCACACCGCTACTATTTCAAGCGGGGAATTCTACGCGTGGTAGGCAGTTTGCCGCTACTCACGCAGAAGCGATTTTCATCGCCCCTCCTACAAAAGAATACGCCAAAATCGCCGTAAAACAAGTGCGAGAAGCCCTAATCCAAGCAGGACGCGATCCATATAGTGCGAAAATCTACATTCTAGCTACAATCATCACTGATGAGAATGAGAATCTAGCACAAGCTAAGTATAACGATTTATTATCTTACTCTAGCAAGGAAGGCTCTTTAGTGATAAATTCTGGTTGGCTAGGCGTGGATTTAAGCCGCTATGACTTAGAAGATCCATTAAGCAACATTAAATCAAACGCCATGCTCGCACAAGTAGAAGCCTTGGATAACTCCACAACAGAATCTGGCAGGGAGTGGCGACTAAAAGACTTACTCAAGCTCACAGGGCTAGGCTGTCAAGGACCAAAGTTTGTAGGCTCACCTACGCAAGTCTGCGATATTTTGCAAGAAGTGATTGCTTATAGCGATGCTGATGGCTTTAATCTCGCATACACGACAACGCCCGGGAGCTTTGAAGATGTCGTGCGTTTCATCGTGCCAGAGCTTCAAAATCGCGGTGTGTATAAAAGAGAATACGCACAAGGCTCACTGCGGCATAAACTCTTTGGTAAGGGCGATAGGCTAGATTCTAGTCATATCGCTTCACGCTATCGTGTGGGCGGGGCTAAAAGCACGATAAACGACTTTGCGGGGACAGGGCGATTTAAACACAATAAGGAGCAAGACTATATTATATAGAAGGATTATGACAATGGTGTTATTTAAGAGGAATAGGTCTGAATTAGACATTTCAAAAACAAAGACAATCCATTCTGTCATTGCAGCAAGTAGCGGCAATCTTGTGGAATGGTTTGATTTTTATATTTATGCATTTGCGACACCTTATTTTGCGAGTAACTTTTCTGATGCACAATCCTCAGTTATACAACAAATATCTGTTTTTGGTGTGTTTGCCATTGGTTTTTTAATGCTTCCTATTGGCAGTATGGTTTTTGGGTCTATCGCTGATAAAATAGGACGTAAAAGCTCGATGATTTTTTCTATTGTTTTAATGGCTATAGGTTCGTTTTTGATAGCATTTTTGCCTGGCAAAAATATCATAGGAGATGCTGCAATTATCTTTTTACTTTTGGCAAGACTCTTACAGGGCTTTGCTGTTGGTGGAGAATATGGTATTGCAGCGGCTTATTTAAGTGAGGTGGCACCACATGGTAAAAGAGGATTTTATTCAAGTTTTCAGTATTTTACTCTTATTGGTGGTCAATTACTTGCTATAGCGAGTATTAGTTGTATGTTTTTATTTATCTCACATGAAGAAATGTCTGAGTGGGGATGGAGGGTATTGTTTTTCATTGGTGGTATGTTTGCCTTATTTAGTTTACTTATACGTTCGTTTATGAGTGACAATTCTGCAGAGGAACTAAAATGTCATGCAGATAGAGGTAGCTTTAAAGCATTATTAAAATCATATAAATCTGTATTGCTTGTTTTTGGTATTACCGCAGGATGCTCTCCAGCTTACTATATTATTACCACATACAGCAAGATATATATGATAAATAATGGCATTGATCCACAAATAGCTTCTAATATTATGCTAGGAGCAATTTTTATACTATTTATCTCTGTTCCATTTTTTGGAATATTGTCTGATAGAATAGGGTTAAAAACTTGTCTACTTGCATTCTGTATTTTTACTATTTTTGGTATCTATCCAGCTTTTATGGCAATGAAAACATTTACAAACCCTTTTGCGTTGTTCGCTATAATCGGATCCATGTGTTTTATGCTTGGATTATATAGTGCAGTGGCAGGTATTTTTAAGACTACACTTTTTCCACAACATATTCGTGCTCTTGGAACTGGGTTTAGTTATGCAGTTGCGGCAGCACTTTTTGGAGGAAGTGCAAATTATGTAGCTTTACAATTTAAGGAATACGGAGTTGAACAAGGTTTCTTTATTTATCTTGGCACATTAATGGTCATAGCAACCGTATGTGTTATTTTGATTCCAAAAAATAGAAATCTAGATTAACTCTGTTGTAATTAATCAAACTAAAAGGAGACATATTATGTTATATAACACGCTACAGGATGGAATTTATATTATCCATGAAAATAATGAGTGGATACCGCCTTTTAAGGAGGCATTTGATAGGGCTGGGGTTAATTTCAATGAAATCCTTCTCACACAAGGGGGCATTAGTTTAGATTCTATCCCACCGCAAGGGGTGTTTTGGAGTAGGCTTAGTGCCTCAAGTCATACGCGTGATAATGCCTTTTCTAAGGAATATGGTCGTGCGTTGTTAGCGTGGCTAGAAAGCTATGGGCGAAAAGTGATAAATGGCAGCTCTGTGCTAGAGCTTGAAGTCAGCAAGGTTAAACAGGCTTTACTTTTAGAATCTTTTTTTAAGTCTCAAGGCGTGGATTTTAAAACACCAAAAACACTTGCGGTATTTGGGAAAACTGATTTAATCAATGCGGCAAGTAGCTTTGCTAAGAATCTAAATCACAAGCCCTTTATCACAAAGCATAATCAAGGCGGCAAAGGCTTAGGTGTGCGACTTTTTGAAAATGTTGATGAGTTTAGGGGCTATGTGAAATCAGCTGAGTTTGAGCTACCCATTGATGGTATTACACTTTTACAAGAGTATGTAGAATCTAGGGAAGCTTTTATTACACGATGTGAGTTTATCGGCGGGAAGTTTCACTATGCGGTGCGAGTGGATACGAGTAATGGGGCTTTTGAGCTATGCCCTGCTGATGCGTGTCAAATAGATTCTTTAGATTCTAAACCGGATTCTAGTAGGGATTCTAAGTCGGCGGATTCTAAAGCAGAATCTACAAAGCGACCTGCTCTTGCTGGGGCAGCGTGTGAAGTGGGAGCTGGGGATAAATTTAGCCTAAGAAAAGAGATAGATTCTAAAAGCCCTATTGTGCGGTGTTTGGAGCAGTTTTTGGCACTGCATAATATCGCTGTGGCAGGGATTGAATTTATTGAAAGTGTGAGTGGGGATATTGTGGTCTATGATATAAACACAAACACAAATTATAACTCCACACTAGAATCTAAAATCCGCTCTAGTGGCGGAGTGGCGGCGGCGGATAGGTTAGTTAGCTTTTTAAAAGAGCAGTTTGACAAACAATAAAGGAGTGAAAATGAAGTTTGGATATTGGAGTCCGGTATTTGGCAGTTGGCTTAGGAATGTAGATGATGATAGCACACAGTGTTCTTGGGAGTATATCCGCGATTTAGCAATAAGGGCGGAGAATCTAGGCTATACGCTCACCCTTGTGCCAGAGCTGTATTTAAATGATATTAAAGGTGAGAAAGCCCCAGCCCTTGATGCGTGGGCTATTGCTAATGGTTTGGCGGCGGTTACACAAAGCATTGAGATTCTAGCGGCTTTGCGTCCGCAGTATCATCAAGTAGCACTCACGGCAAAGCAGATTGCTACCATTTCACAAATATGTAATGGGCGATTTTCTATCAATATGGTATCAGCGTGGTGGGAAGAGGAGGCTAGGCAGTATGGCATAAACTTTGACGCACACGATGATAGATATACGCTCACACACGAATACACCGATGTTTTGCGAGGATTTTGGAAGCAAAGCCCATTTCATCACAAGGGTAAATATTTTAGCTTTGAAAATTCCTATAATGAGCCAAAACCGCCTAAGATTCCGCTTGTGTATGCCGGAGGTGAGAGTGAGATAGGCAGAAATGCCATTACACAATTTGCGGATTTTTATCTCTTGCACGGCGGCACACTTGAAGAAGTGAGAGTGAAAATCGCTGATATGAAAGAGCGAAAGAAAAGAGCGGGATTGCCGCCATTTAAGGGCTTTGGTATGGCAGTGTATATGATTGTGCGTGATAGCGAAGAAGAGGCACAAAATGAGCTAAAGCGGATTACTACCATTAAAAATTACGCCGATTATGAAAACTCTTATAAGAATTTCACAGACAATTCACAGCTTGATGTAGAGATTAGCAAGCAGGAATATAGCGTGTCTAATCGTGGTTTGCGACCAAATCTAGTTGGCACACCCGAAAGTGTAGCACAAAAGATTAGAGCCTATAAAGAAGCAGGGCTAGATTTGCTTATCATTCAGTGTGCTAATATGCAAAAGGAGCTAGAATATATCGCTAAAAAGGTTATGCCCTTAGTGTGAGAGTGGAAGCATATTGATAGAAAATGCGTGAATGATCACCACTTTAGTCGTTGCAAAGAATTAGATTCTCTTGCTATGACTTATTATGTGATCTGTGTTTTTTAAAGTATATCAATGCCACTAATCACTTGAAGTATTGTTTTAAAATCTGGGTTGTAAAAGTTAGAATGCAGATTCTAAAAAGCTAAGGCTTGGCAAACTCACAAATATGGAAAACACCTAAAACATGCTTTTTAATTATAAACATCATGCCTCATTAAAAGTAATAACACACACAGCAATAACATTTAAGCAGTCATGACTCATGCTAATTGCAATTTTTTGTATTCTAAAATTATTATATTTATTTTCATGTAGGGCTAAGTGCGGCTTTCCATACATATCCTTATATATACATATATCATGAAATCCAAGCTCTTTGCCAATGCCAATACCAAGTGCTTTAGAACATGCCTCTTTTATCGCCCAAAATCCTGCTATTGTGTCAATCTTATATGATTCTATTGTGAAATTTGCTTGTAAATCATTGAAAATATCCTGCATTTGCGTGGTATATAAATCTAGGCTTTCTTGTGTGAAAAAATGTGTTTTAGTGGATATAAATTCATGAGACAAGCTTTTAGAATCTTTATTATATAGCACTAGTTTCTCTTTATTTTTATAAGCAAGTAACATCTCACTTGGTAGTAAAAAACGCTCTAAAAAGCCCAAGCCAAACTTTGCAATGGCATTTTTTATGCGTGATGTGGCAATAATATCTGCGCCAATTTCAAGATTCATAATGAAGCTATATTATATTAAGGCTGGATTACAAAGTCTGGGAAGACAAAGCCTACTATGCTGCTATCTGTCAAAACTGCATTCACACTCGCAGTAAGTGTTGCAGCAAGTTTTTGTTTGCCTTGTGCGCCTTGCAAGTCTGTCTTCATAAAGCCACTCACAGTATCAACGACAACGGAACGCACAATATCAATCTTTACATCAAGCTCTTTAGCCGCCGACTTATCGCTCATAATAATTGTCGCATTAAACTTAGCATAGCCAGCAGTGCGTAAATCATCTGGATTTGATGGCTTTAACATCATCACAAACTCTTTTTCAATCGGATATAAATCCTTTGCATTGCGATACACGCCATAATAGGCATTATCATCAGCATACGCGACATTAAAACCAAACATACACAATAACATAAACAATATATGCTTCATAATTTTCCTTATACATTGTATAAGATTCTAAGAATCTTTTAATCTAACAATTCTAGCCTTGAAAACCTAAGGCTGTATAATAAAATCTGGGAATACAACTGCTGCTACCTTGCCATCTGTAAGCACGGAATTAAGACTTGCCGTAATCGCATTAGCAAGTTTTTGCCTACCTTGCGCACTTTGCAACTCGGTAGCAAGATAAGCACTCGTAGCATCAGCGATAACACCTCTTACAATGTCAATCTTTGCCTCCACTTCTTTGACTGCATTTTTATCGGCAAGTAAAAGTGTAGCACTAAACTTCGCAAAACCCGCAACACGCATATTTTCTGGATCTGGTGACTTTAGATTGATAATAAAAGGTTTCTCTAAAGGTGTGATAGCAACAGGATTTTTGTATGCTTCATTTTGCAATAATGCTTGCTGCTCTGGCGTTAGATTTGCGATTTGTGGTGGTGGCGCTGCATTGCCCCCACCATGATCGCCCTCTTCATCGCCACCCATAAAAAGAAACACAACTACACCAACGAGTATAAGCACCGCAACAACCACACTTACAATGATAAAAATAAGTCCTTTGCCCTTTTTTTCTTCTGTGGCTGGTTTTTCTTCTTCTGCCATGTTTGCTCCTTTATTTTGTAAAATACATCAAAGTCGTCTGTCCAAACTTACTTTTTTTCACAAGCTGAAATATCCCTATTTGCGTATCAAGCTGGATATTACTCATACTTTCAATGACTATCATATCGACTTTTTGCGTAAAATTTTCATCAAAAGATTCTATAAAATGCCAAATCTTTGTATAAATATCCCCAAAACCTTCTCGACATGCAAAGGGTGGGTCCATATATAATACAAATTGATTTGTTTGCATTGTGGAATTTAAAGCTGGAATTATATCATTTTTTACTTGAAAATCTGTGTTTTTTACAAAATTCATTATAGAATCCTGTGATTGCAGACAATCTTTATAGTGTGCATTTATGCTAAAAGGCGTGGTTATAGAATCGTTTGTGTCTCTATGATAGTTCTTATGTTTCTGCCAAAATAGACTGATATTTTCACATAGATTCTTAAAAGCCCCCATGTTTTTCTCAAAAAATACAGCCGAGCTAGCCCCAAGAGATAAGGCTTCAAAGCCCATTTGACCACTCCCTGCAAAGCACTCAACAAAGACTTTATTATAAAGGTTATGTTGCATGGTATCAAAAAAGGACTTTTTCACAAGGGCTTTTGTAGGTCGTGTTATATCATTAGATTCTAAAAAAAGTCCTAAACCTTTGTATTGTCCCCTATTAATCATAAATTTTTCTTTCTTATTTTGTGTGCGGTTTTGCTTTGCTTTGTTTTGCTTACGCATATTTTTCCTTGTAGTAACTTGTTTTGGGGGGTTTTTATGGAATTTTAATTTGTAATCTTAGCATAATTTAGAACACAAGTTTTTATGATTCTTGTGAAGCAGTGCAATACAAAAGCAGACTTACATAAGCCCTTATGAATCTTATAATTATGAATAATGGGCGAAATCCCTACAAAAACCCTTATAAGTTTTACACGGTATGACAAATATTATAATGTATTTTTTAGATCAATAGGATTTCTGCAATATAAAATCCATTCTATATAGTCATGATATAAAAATTTCAATATTCGCAATAAAATGTCAAGTAGTCATTACATTTTATGTAGTTTTTTACTTAAAGTAACGATAATATGGTAATCTTTAATTATTTTCGTTTTTTTTGATTTTAATTTTTGTTTCAGTTTGCTTGATATAGAATTTATTCAGTTTCTATTTTGACAACAATAAGGCAAATAGAAACTCATTATAATCTACATAAAAGGGGGCATTATGAAAAACAATATGTGTAGTGTGAAATCTCACTCTCTAAACTTAGAGAGTGAGTTGCAAATAGTTTGTTTAAGAAATATTATGTCATAAATGGAGAATAAAACATGGTAAATGTGTATAAAAAGTTGGGTTTAGGTATCGTATTAGCTGGTTCATTGACGATGAGTGCAAATGCCGCATGTGATTCCCTATTTTGCGTTGGTGGTAATGTCGGTGTTGGTGCTGTATATAGCGACTTTGGTGGTAATAGCAGTTTAGATGGTAACTTCAAGGGTGGCTATGGTGCATTTGATATTGATTTTTTAGTGTTAAGAAGATTGCAATTTGGCTTAGGTTTTAAAGTTGGTTCGGGTTCAATGGGTGTATTTGGCACAAATGCTCCAAGTGAGTCTAATAGATTTATTGCAGGTAACACAGGTTATTTTGCAAATGTTCAATATAAATGGGCTTTAATGTAGCAAGTCTTAATTCACCTTTATACATAAATCTTATTCTTGGTATGGATGGACATGCTGGTGCGATTGGACATGGCTTTGGATTATATGGAGCGGAACTTGAGGGGAAGAAAACATTAACACAAAAGGCAAAGTTATTATATAGCTTTGGTGGTGGTGCTGTGCATCCATTTTATGTGCTTAAGGAAAGCAAACAAAGCTTTAGTGAAAACAAACTTGGGTATGGTCTCTTTGGCTCACTTGGTGTAGATGTGAGTTTAACAAGTATGCTTGGGATATATGTAAAAGGCATTATAAAATATTATAATGTCCCACAAAGTAATACTCTAACTATTAATAGCAAACAAGTAAATTTTCCTGCAGCTAATGCGTGGAGTGTTATGCTAGAAACAGGGCTTAGTTTTTAATATAGTTATATGATAGCGTTTAGCTGAACGCAGAAACACATAATGATTTATTATGCTATGTTTAATTTAGAATCTAGTTTTATATGAGATTCTTATACTTTCATAGTCTAAATGGTGGGTTTTAGATTCTATTCTACAAATATGATAAATATATTGAAAGCATGTTTATCGCATTGCATAAAATATTATTAATATGGTAATAAAATGTAAAGTAATCATTACATTTTATGTAGTTTTTTACTTAAAGTAACGATAATTTAAGAATTTTGTGTTATTTTTGTTTTTTTTTTTTTGGTTTTAAGTTTGAGTTAAATTTTTTTCATTTACAATACGAGCAAGTTTATATTTTTTGACAATTGGTCAATGAAATATAAACGAAATAAATTTTACATAAAGGAGGAAATCATGAAAAAGATGATTTCAGTTTTGGTTTTGGGTTCTGTTTTAAGTTTTACTGCCCTGCAAGCACAAGTTCATGCAAATAATGTGCAAAATATTATTGAAACACATAAAGTAGCAAGTATCAGTAATGATGATATGAATATGCTATTTAATGATGTTAAGAGTGGTGATGTTGTTGCATTGAGTAATGTAGAGATGAGTGAGACTAAGGGTGAGGGCATACTTGCTGGTTTGTTGGTATCATTTTTAACGCCTGTAGTAGTAAAAGCCGGTGAATGGTTTGCAAATAAATTGTTTTAATGGTTTTTTGTCATCTTAGTAATAGGAGAGGTTAATATGGTAAATGTGTATAAAAAATTGGGTTTAAGTTTTGTATTAGTTGGGGCTTTAGGAGTGAGTGCGAATGCAATATGCTTAACGGAGAATTACTGCATAGATTTCTATATAGGTGCTGGTGGATACTATGAAAAGATAGCGGGACAAGGAGCAAATGTAGAGAATGTAGGCGGTCTTTTCTCAATAGGTGGGGCTGATATATTTTTTAATCGAGTGCAATTTGGTCTTGATGCAAAGATTGGCTATGGTAACAATAGTGTGAGTGGGAATAGTCTTGGAACACTTAGCAAGGATAATAGATTGTTTCAAATCGATGGGATTGCTAAACTTGGTGTGAATGTAGCGGGAGTAAATTCGCCTTTGTTTATCAACTTTCTTTTAGGCTATGATATGGCAAAGACAAATGGCGGTGTCGGTAGGGATTTTATGATAATTGGAGCGGGGTTTGATGGAAAAATCGCTTTAAGTGAAAAAATAAAGTTTATATATAGTGCTGGATATGGCTATGTGTTTAATGGGGCGTATTCTTTTGGTAAATCTTATGCTGATATTAATGAGAAAAGTCATGTCGTTATGTTTAGTCTTGGGACACAGGCTAAAGTGAGTGAGCATGTAAGTCTTTATTTCAAAGGTTTTGGTAAGTATTATAATCTCAATGCAAGTAACACAGCAAATAGTGTAAGTATGCCAAAATCAAATGGCTGGCAGGCTGGATTAGAAGCTGGTATTGCATTTTAATGTTTTTACACCAAAAGGTTAGTTTAAGCTTAGCTTTTAGATGATAGAAGATTTCACCCACAAGGTATGATGTCTGTGTTCTTAGGCGTTGGTTTTTGTCAAGCATGACAATTATTAGAATCTGAACTTTATAACCTTACACGCAAAAAACTAAAAGGCGGTAACCTAAAAGGTAATGCAATGGGGTTTGTATTGCCACTATGTATGGAATCCACTTCTTTTCCATTTTGCAGTAAGATTCTATGTAATCGCAAATAATATCTACCATCAATGCAACAAATAATGCCATTTTCATTACTTTGTGTAGTAAGCTTTTCTATCTCATTAGAATCCAATGAGATAGAATCTTGTGTATTTAAACTAGATTCTATACTATTTGGGCTTTTAGAATCTTGTATATGCGATAATTCATTTAGCCCCATAGATTCTACATCATTTTGTTTTGCCACTGCATGAGATTGTATCCCAAATTGCGTATTTGGATAGTAATGCAAAGGAGCGATAATCTCTAGTAAATCGCCCTTTCTTATCGTATGCTTACAAAGGCAGTAAAGCCCACTAGAATCAACCTCTGCACATACCTGATAGCTGCCCTCACTTATCGCGCTAAAATGATTCTGTGTATCAAGCCGCACAAATGGGCGATGAATGATATATCCATCAGTAAAGCCCCTATTTTTTAGTGTATGCAGCTCGTATTGATAGAGAGTTGGACGAGAAACTTGCCTCTCATAATCCTGCAGGGCAAGGCAATATGTGCGCGCTGTGATACCCGCATAATATGTGCTTTTTGTGCGACCCTCAATCTTTAGGGCATCAATCACGCCTGATTGCATAATATGGTGCAGATGACTTGCTAGATTTAAATCTTTTGCATTAAATATATGTGTGCCAACACCCTCTTCTTCTTGCAAACGCAAAAATACATTATTGTCTGGATTCTTTGCATAAAATTCATTTGGATTAAAGCGGATAAGATCCCCACTTGTCTCATCACGCACAAAGTATTCATAATCAAAGCGGCAGTCATTCGCACAACTCCCACGATTAGGCACTCTGCCATGCTGCAAGGCAGAAATCAAACAACGCCCAGAAAACGCAAAGCACATGCTCCCATGCACGAAAATCTCAATCTCTAAGTCTGGCAGCACCTTTTTTATCTCTTCGCAATCACTGAGGCTTATCTCCCTTGCCGCGACAATCCGCTTCACGCCCATATCATAAAACACCCCTGCATCAAGCACATTTAATACATTTGCCTGTGTGGAAAGGTGTATAGGGATATTTGGGGCAATGCTTTTTGCAAGTTTCACAACGCCGGGTGCTGCTACGATGAAAGCGTCTGGCTCTAAATCACGCATTTTTGCGATATGAGTTTTTAAAGATTCTATCTGTGAGTTAAATGGGAAGCCATTAATAGTAACATAGACTTTTTTGCCAAGATTGTGCGCATAGACTATACCCTCTCTAAAGTCGTCATAAGTGAAATCTTTACTCGCACGATTACGCAGTGAAAAATGACTCACACCGCCATATACCGCATCTGCTCCATATTGCAATGCGATTTTTAACTTTGTGAGATTACCTGCTGGTGAGAGTAGCTGGACTTTATGTTTGGTGCTATTTGTTTGTGTGAAACCTAGTGTTGTTTCTTTTGTGACTTCATCTTTTTGCATAGTTTTGCCTTTTTATTGAATCATTTTTTATCTGTGATATTCTATCTAAAACTAAATAATGTATTGTATTGTGTGTGAAATGTGGAATATAATAAGTAGAGTTAGCTTGATTTGCAGAAAGTCGATAAGCAGTAAAAGTGATAATAAGCCTTCATAAGATTATTTTTACATAAATTAAATCTTCTCCATATCCTCCCTGCTTAAATTGTAAATTTTACCCCTGTTTCAAGCATAAGCAAATGTTTCTTAATATCAAGTCCCGCACGATAACCGCCCATATTTCCATTACTATTTATAACACGATGGCAAGGTATAAAAAATAATATAGGATTCTTTTTACATGCACTGCCGACGGAACGCATAGCATTTGGCTTTCCAATCTCTTTGGCAATATCTTTGTAACTCCTTGTTTCACCATAGGGAATGCGTAAGAGTGCATTCCATACATCTTTTTGAAACACACTTCCATTGAGAAATAATTGTAATGCAATATTGCTTTCATGTTGCATATCAAGTGGAATCTTGCCTGATAGATAAAGTGTTAAAGCCTTGATTGTTTGTTTGCTTATAGGATTTTCTTTTAAATTCTTATATGTTTCAATGCTATGCAGCGGTTTTGCGTCTTTAGCAAAAAGCTCTATATTCACAATCCTATCTTTATATATCATAATGCCTATATCGCCGATTACACTTTTATATAGTCCGCCATAGTGATTTAGCATACTCTGTCCTTTTACGCTACAATTACATTTTAGATTCTAAATATAGGCAATATATGCAAACAATTAATAATATTGGCATTTTTGATAGTGGTGCGGGGGGGCTAACCGTGCTAAAAAGTCTCATTGAAGAAGTTGGCTTTAATCACATTGTATATTATGGCGATACAGCACGAGTGCCCTATGGTAATAAGGATACAGAGACTATCCGCCGCTTTTCGCTAGAGGCTTTGGAGTTTTTTTCAAATTTTGGGCTTGATTTACTTGTGGTAGCGTGTAATACTGCTTCAGCCCATGCCTTGTATGCAATGCAAGAATGCTCTAAAATCCCCATTATAGGCGTTATAGAATCTGGCATTGCCGCACTCACACAGCAGCACATAGCAAAGGATAAGCACATACTCGTAATAGCCACAGAAGCCACGATAAAATCAGATAATTACGCGAAAAGTTTGCGGAATCTAGGCTACACAAATATCACAAGTCTTGCGACAAATCTTTTTGTAAGCTTAGTTGAAGAACATGTTTTTAGCGGTGAGGTTGTAGATTCTGTATTAAGACATTATTTCCCACCGACTTTAAAGCCTGATGTGGTGATACTAGGTTGTACGCATTTTCCACTTTTATTGCTGCCCATGCAAAGATATTTTGGCAGTGATGTGAAGTTTATCCACTCTGGTGAGGCGATCGCATGTTATGTAAGAGAGCATTTCAAAATAGAGAAAAACTCAAAAAATCTCATTGACTTTTTTGCAAGTGATAATGTAGCAAGGCTAAAAAGCACCGCAAAATTATGGCTTAAAGAAGGCACATATATAATGAATGAGAGATAATCAAGTAGCAATGAAAGGGCGATTAAAAATCTATCAAATAGCAGAGGGCTATTGCTATAATAGCGATAGTTTGTTTTTATGGGATTTTATACTGCCACACATAAAATCTAGGGCAAAAGTGCTTGAGCTTGGGAGTGGAAGCGGTATAATCGGGCTGCTTTGTGCGAAATCAAAAGCCATAACGCTGTATCAAATCGAAAAGCAAAGAGAATATGCACTTATGAATGCAAAAAACGCACAGATAAATCATATAGATTCTATCGTTATCCATGCTGATTGCAATATGCTTATCCAGTCTAAAGATCTATTAAAAGAACTGTATGAAAATATGCTGTGTAATAAAAAGAAGTTAGAATCTATGCTAGTAGAAACTCAGTTTAAAGAAGTTTTATCGCTAGATTCTTTATCTTTAGAAACACCGCTTTTATGTTCTAAGATTAAGGATTCTAAGGTTTGTCATGTTGAACGAAATAAAACATCAAATATGGAATCTAAAAGAGATTTTTCAATGATAACTCAAAATAAGAATAATCTAAATCCCACTCAAAGTCAAGTGGGCCACCATAATGAAGACACAAAACATTTAGCACCACAATATGCAGATATCACTTCACTGCCTTATTTTGATCTTATTATAAGTAATCCCCCCTTTTATCACACGCAAACTTTGCAATCAAACAATCCCTTTAAAGCACAAGCCACACAAAGCCACTTTTTACCGCTTTCTACAATGCTAAAACTAGCAAAAAGAGTGTTAAAACCGCATGGTAAATTTATCTTTTGTTATGCTCCTGCTATGCTTCCAGAGGTTTTAGAATCTTTAAGGGCGTATGGCTTTGGAGTTGAGTTTTTACGCTTTGTATATCCCCGCATAGAAAAGGATTCTAGCCTTGTATTAATTTGTGCGAAGTTTAATAGTAAGGCTCAAACCCGCATTTTACCCCCATTAATCACACACAAAGGACTAGCCCAGCAAGATAATACAGATGAAGTGTTGTCTATTTACAAAGCCGCACATACACAAAGCATTAAAGTTGCTTATGATGATATTGTATGGGAAAATTTATTGCGTTATATATAGATAAATAGAATTATTACATTGCAAGTATGTATGGTGTATGAAATTTAAGATCCTGTATCCATTCATCTATTTGAGTAGCACAGAAAAAGGAACAAGGGGCATGAAAGTTTGAGTTTGTGTAGAATCTGTGCTTGTTTGAGTATTGTGATTTCTATGTGCCCATTCAAATAATGTAGCCATAACGATTAGTCCATTATATGCTAGTAGCGGTGCTAAAAGAGTTTTTTCATGCGTATTAAATGGCGATAAAACATAGTTTGCCACTTCTTTATCACCGCTTTTTTGATATGAAGAAAAGAGATTCATAATAGCTTCGTAGTCTTCTTGTTTTATAGAATCTATTTTTTGTGTTAAGTCTGTGTTTGGGGTGGAAGTTTTAGAATCTTTATTCTGTGTTGCTGTAACGCTATTTATAGAATCTGTGCTTTGGGTAGATTCTAAATTCTCATTATCTTGCACCCCTACGCCCTGCACCCGCCCAAATGGTTGAGATTCTAAAATCTTATTATATTGAGTTGTGGTTGAAATATCTTTTTCAAAATCTTTGTTAGATGTTTTGCTGCACTCAACATGACAAGGATTAGAATCCATGCTAGACATTTGCTTACATCTAATATTAAAATCATTAGAATCTAAATTTTTATCCATAAAATTTTTAGATTCCATAACTTTAAAAAGGCTTTTTGTTTTAAAGATTTTTGCCATACATAGCTTTTCTAAATAGGTTTCATAAAAAAGTGTCCTAAAAGATTCTATACTTACTTGTGTATTATGCGCTACAAGAGAATCTAGCATGTCATGCAATATGATATTATTGCCAATCCCAAGCTTTACACGCAAATAATCTCTCTTCACATATTCATGGATTGATTTTAAGCCATTGTGTCCGCCGCTTCCGCCCTTATAACGAAAGCTAAGATTCCCAAAACGAGTATCTAAATCATCATAAATAACAATCATTTGGGCGATATTACATTTCTTCTCAATGCTTTGAAGTGCGATACCACTTCTATTCATAAAGGTGGTTGGAGCGATACATACAATCTCATATTCATTTGATAAACTTCCTAATTTCTCTCTAAATTTTTTTTGTAGTTCTAGGCTATCTAAGGGCTTTTTATGTGGATTTAGACATTTGAGTTGAGTTAAGAAAAATGGAAAATACTCTAAAGGCGATACAAAGTCTTTGAGGCTAATTTTTGCTTGAAAGCTTTGCATACTTTTTTGATTTTGCCATTGCATTATACCTTTTTGTTTTTTATCCACAAGGCTTTCAAGATCGCCAAGCAAAGTTTTGGTATTTTGATAGTCCAAAGAGTTGTGTAGTATATAGGGATTATTTAGTATTTGCGTGATGGCATACAAGCTTAAAAAGCCTATATTATGCCGTGTCATCGCATATTTTGTGCCGATATTGCCTAGACCTACGATAGCTATTGTTTGCATATTTATCCTTTTGTTATTTTCCGCAGTAATTATAACAGACATTCAAAGTAGCTTTTATAAATAATAGATTCCAAACACTTTCTTAAGTCATATCTATGAAAATATGTAATTTTAGAATATAATAGCAAGATTTTGAAATAAAGGTCGTAAAATGTTTAGCGGTATGGAATCTGATTTACACGCATTGTTTGTTGGGGCGATCGCTGTAACTGCAGTCTTAAATCCTTTTGGTAATCTCCCGCAATTTATCTCAATGACAGAGGGCGTAAAAAAGCCCATGCGGAAAAAGCTGTTTAGAAATATCGTTTTTACTGCTTTTTGCATTGTGCTTGTGTTTTTATTTACTGGGTCTTTTATTATGAAATATTTGTTTCGTGTAAGCCTTGATGATGTGCGTATTGCAGGGGGTTTGATCCTTATTGTTATGAGTTTAAAAAACCTGCTTTTTTCTTCCACGATACAAGATTTTTCAAGCTATCAGAATCTAAAGTTTGATGAATTATTCCGCAAAAGCATTATCCCTATGGCATTCCCCATGCTTGTGGGTCCGGGCACACTTGCGACTATCATTGTTATCGCAGAAGATAAAAGCATGTTAGTTGCTATTGGGGCGATTATGTGTGCGTTCTTATTTATGTTTTCATTATTTCATTATGCAGCGACTATTGAAAAGATATTTGGCAAACTTATTTTATATATTTTTTCACGCATAGCCCTTGTGTTTATCATAGCTATGGGGGTTAAAATGATTATTTCTGGGCTTCGTGGAATAGGCGTTATTACGACTTGATTTTATGAAAGTTATGCTACAATAAAGCCCTAAAATTCATACAAGGTTAGATAAGAATGCTAGACAAAAAAGTAACGCTAAATGCACTTCGTGCAAAAAAAGGTAAGGAAAAAATTGTAGCAATCACGGCTTATGATGCACTTATGGCGAGAATCTTTGATGGTGAAGTCGATGTGATTTTAGTCGGCGATAGTCTTAAAATGAGTTTTGGCGGTGAGAGTGAGACTTTGCGTGCAAGCCTTGATGAGATGATTTATCATACAAAGGCGGTGTGTGCTGGAGCAAAGCATTCTTTCATTCTTGGAGATATGCCCTTTGGGACTTATGCGACAAAGAAAATGGCATTAAAAAATGCGCTTAAATATTATAAGGAATGCAGTGTTGATGCACTGAAAATAGAAGTAGATTCTAATAAACTTGATATTGTAAAAGCCCTTTGCAGTGAGGGGATCGCAGTTATGGCTCATATCGGTTTAAAGCCGCAATTTATGCGTTTTGAAGGCGGATTTAAGGTAAAAGGCAAAAATGAAATAGAAGAAAATGAGTTAATAGAGAGCGCTATTGCTATGCAAGAAGCAGGTGTGTTTGGCATACTTTGTGAGGGAGTAAAAGCAAATGTAGCACGAAAGATTACACAAGCAGTGAAAGTGCCTACTATTGGCATTGGTGCAGGGGTGCATTGTGATGGGCAGATTCTTGTATGGAGTGATGCTTTTGGCTTTTTTGATGCGTTTAAGCCTAAATTTGTAAGGCAGTATTGCGATGGTAAAAGTATGTTAAAAGAAGCTGTGCGTAACTATGCTAATGATGTAAAAAATGCAGTTTTTCCTAGTGAGAGTGAGAGTTATTAGAATGTTGGGTATTTTACTATAACAAACAATTACCCTCATACTACCTTTAAAATCTATTTCATTTGTGGCTGCAGGGCTTTAAAAAAATGGGGGGGGGGGGAGTCAAAGTTTATAGCACCTAAGCATATATGGAATCCAAATCTCACAGCACCCTTTGTTTTTCAATCTCTTTGTAGATTTCAAATTCATCTTGTGCCAAAATATCATTAAAGCCTTCAAGCATAATACCGCATTCATAGCCCTTACTCACTTCTTTTACATCATCTTTAAATCGTTTGAGACTTGCTATCTTGCCACTCCATAATACAACACCATTGCGTAAAACTCTCACACTTAAATTCTTTTCAACCTTGCCATCAAGCACCATGCAACCTGCAATAGTCCCAAGCTTTGCTACTACAAAAGTCTCTCTTACACTCACATTGCCCACAACTTCTTCTTCGATAATAGGCGACATAAGCCCGCTTAATAAGGCTTTCATGTCATCGATTAAATCATAAATAATCGCATAGCTTTTAATCGTAATGCCTAAGTCTTTCGCAAGATTCTTAATCTCATTTGTTGGGCGGACATTAAAGCCTAACACGACACAATTACTACTTGCATTTGCTAAGTCTAAATCGCTTTGTGTGATTCCACCGATACCAAAGCTGATAACATTGATTTCTACTTCTTGATTATTTAATCCCTCTAAACTTGCTTTAATTGCTTCAAGGCTTCCTTGCGTATCAGCACGCAGGATAACTGGCACACTTTTAATCTGTCCTTTTGCTACCATTGAGCTTAACTCATCAAAGGTTACTTTTGTGCTTTTGCTGAGTTGTTTTTGTCGCAAATACGCACTTCTTTTGTTTGCCATCTCTCTTGCGATAGAATCATTTTCTACCACTTGCAATAATGCACCAGCACTTGGCACCTCTGATAATCCAGTGATTTGGGCTACACCACTTGGCTCTAGTCTGGTAATGCTTTTGCCTGTATCATCTTTTAGCGTCCTTACCTTACCATAGGCAGTATCTGCTACAATGCTTTGCCCAATTTCTAGCACACCTTGCTGCACGATAATAGTTGCCACAGATCCTTTACCTACCTGCTGACTGCCCTCTAGCACGATAGCTTTTGCTTTAGCCTTTTTACTTGCCCTCAATTCTAGAATCTCTGCTTGTATAAGGATTGTTTCCAAAAGCACATCTACGCCCTCACCTGTCTTTGCACTGATAGGGATAAACTCATATTCACCGCCCCAATCCATAGGCGTGAAACCTAGCTCTGCACACTCTGCTTTTAGCTTATCTGGATTTGCACCTTCTTTATCCATTTTATTCATAGCGATGATGATTTGCACATTCGCAGATTTTGCATGATTTAGGGCTTCAATGCTTTGTTGCTTTACCCCATCATCTGCTGCTATTACAATGATAGCTATGTCTGTAACTTGTGCGCCACGACTTCTCATTTGTGCAAATGCTTCATGTCCGGGTGTATCAATAAAGCTTATCCATTTATCATTTTTCTGCACCATATATGCACCGATATGCTGGGTGATTCCCCCTGCCTCGCTACTTGCGATGCGTGAGTTTCTAATATAATCTAATAGTGAAGTCTTACCATGATCTACATGCCCCATAATCGTAACAACAGGCGGTCTATGCTCTAAATCAGATTCTATAATCTCTTCTTCTTCGACTAAAGGCACATTTGCTTGAATACTTACATCAATATTATATTCACTCGCTAGAATCTCGATTGTATCTTTATCAAGGAAGTCATTTTTCAGCATTTTCACACCAAGCAAAAAGAGTTTGCCAAGCACATTGCCTAACTCTAGATTTGCCTTTTCAGCAAACTCATATACGCGTATCTCTTCAGGCAACACAAGGGAAGTGATGGCTTCTGCTTGTTCTTTACCCTTATTATTACGCATTTTTCTACCCTTGCCTCTTGAAGGTCTAGCAATTGAGCCTTCTTTCATCCATGGGCTATAACGATTGACTTTAATCTTATCGTTTAACTCATTTTTCTTTACCCTTTCTTCTTCAAAACTCTCTTTTGGGCTACTATCTTCGTATAAATCAATAAGCATGATTTCATCTTGCTCATCATCATAGCCAAAGCCACCCATATCGCGTTCCATGCTGATAATGTGTGAAGAGTGCTTTTGCTGCGGTTTATTTGTGTTTTTGTCCTTTTTCTTTTTTACCTTTTCTTTGCGTTCAACATTCTTTAAGGTATCAAGTATTTGTGTAGCACTACGCAAACTAGAATTTGAATCATCTTTCTTTTTGCTCGTTGTTTGGGCTTCGTCATTTTTACTGATTACACGGATTGCGCTTATTCGTGGCTTTCTTAATTGACTTGGGTCTATCCCTTGTGGGAGTTCAGAATCTCTTTTTTCCTCTGTGCTTGGTGTAGATTCTATAGGCTTTACTGGTGCTTCTTGCTTTGTTTCTTTTAAAGTTGTTTCTGTGTGTATGGTTTCTTTAGCTGTTGTTTCGATGATGGCTGTGCTGGATTGCTCTTTTTTTATTGTATTTTCTGTTTGTGTTTTAGCTACTACTTTTTGTGGCTCTTCATCACCCCTTCTTACAATCTGGATAGATTTTTTAGGTTTAATATCACTTGTTTGCACCGCCTTTGGTGTAGCTTGTGTTTCATCTTCGTTTAATGTTTCTTGTGTATCTTTTTTGGTTGATTTTTGCTTTTTTGTGGCTTTTTGTGCTGTAATGTCAGTTTCTGCTTCAGTTTGTGCGTCATCATTTTTATCTGTTTGTTTAGCCTTAGAATCTTTTTTAGCCTTTGTTTTTTCAGTCGCTGGCACAAAACCTTCTGGCAAACTTCCTGTTGTAATGTAGTTATAAAGCATTTCTGCTTCTTCTGTTGTAATAGTGCTTGATACATTTCGCACCTTAAAGCCCAATTCTTTAGCTTTATCGAGTATATCTTTTGGATTTTTTGCAGCTTCATCTGCGATTTCTTTAATACTTACTTTTGACATATTTGCACTATCTCCTCGATTTGTTCTTGCAGATTCCCTGCTTTTTTAACAATCCTCTTAACAATTTGCTGTGTTTTGCGTTGTGGCAAACACATATAACATACATAAAAACTTCGCCCGCTACCATCATAAAGTTGCAATGCAGATTCTAGGGCTTTAAATCGTATGAGGTTTCTTTGTAAATCCCTCTGCCTACATGCAACACACATACGCACACTTTTTGTAGCATAGTATCGTGTAACCTTACTCACATGCACCTATCCTTTCTCAATCTTAACACCATCATTGTCAAAATCAAATGTTAAAATGCGAAATTTTGAGAATCTAGAAATAAGTTGCCTTGCTAATCGCCTTGCATCATCGCTATGACATAGATTAAACATAGAAGAGCCACTGCCAGAGAGTGTGCTCATAAGCGCACCATTTTGCAAAGCATGTTTTTGAATCTCAAAAAGTATAGGAAAGGTTGCCATACGGACTTGCTCGTGCATTCTATCAAGTGAGCCCTCACGCAATAAATCCCATCTTTGCATACCAAAGGCAAGACTTAAAACCGAAGCATGAGAGAGATTAAAGACACAATCTTGCACACTATAAGCTTTTGGCAATATGCCTCTTGCTTTTTTGGTAGACATAGGCTGATAGGGGACTACCATTACAGCTTTAAGATTCTTTGGCATATTTTGACGCAAATAGACTACTTTTGATTTATTATTATGTGTCTTTAAAAAACTTGCATTAAAGCCGCCCATAGTCGCTGGTGTGATATTATCAGGGTGATTTTCATGATGTAAAGAAAGATTTAATACTTCATCTTTATTTGGTATCTTTCCTGCCATTTTAAACGCACTAAAAATCGCTCCAACGATAATAGCACTCGATGATCCCATACCTCTTGCCACAGGTATATTATTTTGAAATGTAAAGTGAAATTGGGACTTGCCGCCAAGCTTTTTATATGTGTGCATAAAGATTCTTACAAATGTATTATCTTGCGTGAAATGTGGATTCATCTTCCCTTCACCGCTGATAGTAATATGCTGTTCTTTTGCTTCTTCTATGCTAAAATAATTGCGAAACCCTAATGATATGCCTAGACAATCAAATCCCGGTCCTAAATTTGCACTGGTAGCAGGCACTGAAAAATTCAAACTTCAATTCTCCATATTTTTAATCTGTTTTTAAGGTTACAAGGCTTTTGTAAAAATATCGTGGTATTATAGCAAAGGATTCTCTATTTTACTACAAATAAAACAAAGCAGAAGCTACAAATAAGCCGATATTAAACACGCAACAAAATGCAAGCACAACAATAAAGCGGACAATGCTAACCCACCATGTATGTCGTCCAAAATTTTTCCTAGCTTTAAAAGGCTTTGTGCTAACTAATCCCAAGAGATAAAATACAAGCAATATAATAATGCTAGAAAATGATAAAATAATTTGTGAGTGAAGTGCAGCACTAAGCTTTATCTGCTCCATATCTGTGTGTGAATTGACAAGATAGATAAAGGTTATAACACAAGAGAGAATCCAAGCAAATAATATCTGTAAATTTAGAATCTTATATGATGAAAACACACTCATAAGCAGCATCACACAGCAAAATAAAGCAATCGTAATAATATAAATAAATGGTGAGTCATGCAATAAAAAAACAATTTGGTCTATATGAATGAGTGAAGTGATAGTTTGAAAAATATTTGTTAAAAAATCCATATATTTCCTTGAGAATATGTGATAAAATATTGTTGTATTTAACTAAGTAAAGAAACTAGACTTAGAATCTTTAAAACATGCTTTATAAGTCCTCATTATATCCAAATTTTATATCAACTTCTTAACCCTATATGCTTTATCTTAGAATTTAGTGAGATTGTATTTCATTGAGTAAGCAAGATAATGATTTTATGTTTTTTCATGAATGATAAATTTCTGTTTTTAAAATATCATGTAGCCACTTTAAACTTTACAATCTCACCCTTAGCTTCGCCCAAATGCTTCTGCCGGGTTCATAGATTCTACTCGTAGGCTCTACACCAAGACTAGCTTCACTCCCATATTTTGAGAGATGATAAGCATAGAGTGTATCTGTGATATTATCTATACCTGCAAGTAGGGTTACATTTTTAAAAGTATAGCCACCATAAAGATTGAGTGTAGCAAAGGCTTTGCTTTCTCCAAAATCCTTGCCAACTACATTGCCAAAATTTAGCGCATAGCGATATTGTGCTGCATTAAATAAGACATCAAAACGCAACAACCAATTATTACTATCATAAAAAAGGGAGAATTGCCCCTGCAATGGTGCAATCTGTGGCAAAGGCATTCCAGCTTTTAATACAGAATCTATGCCATAATATGAAGTAAGATTCTGTCCGTAAGTATAAGCTAGAGAACCATAAAGATGGATAGAATCTAAAAAGATATATTCCCCCTCAATCTCGCCTCCAAAAAGCATAGCATTTGTATTAAACACACTCGTGCTAGTCCCATAATACAGGGCAATATAATTTGGCATATATGAAGCAAAGAGACTTGCCTTTCCATTATAGTTTGTATCTTTATAGACTATCCCCATATCAATTTGCGTGTTTGTTTCAGCGGCTAGATTCATACCGCCACTTTTACTTCTCTCCCAAAAGTCTGGTGCTCTCTGTGCTACACCAAGCCCCGCATACATTGTAGCCTTACCCAAATACTGCTCATAGCGACTAAAAGCACTGAAAAGATTATTGTGTAGCCTTGTCTTTGTGCCATGCTTGAGTGTAGAAACATAATCATATCTAGCACCAAAGAAAATAGCAAAGTTAGAATCTGGTAAATGCGCCCCTTGTGTAAAAACCCCCACATTTTCAAAAAGAAAGTTTGCTTTATAAGGCGTATTTAGCGTAGCATTTGCTTCATTTTCACTATTTTTATATCCAGACGTTCTTATCGCATGAGAATCATTACCATAACTTGATCCAACATATAACTCAAACATATCATTAATATAGAACTTACTCTCAATCCTACCACCGATATTTGTCCTTTTTGGATTGCTTAGTTTATACACCCCATTAGCAGAGCGATGAGAGAAATTATCCATAATATGATCTATCTCATTATACCAAGCGCGTATATCAAGCAAATCAAAGGTTTCATTGAAGTGTTGCTGATACTTGAGATTATAAGACATTCTATCAAAAGTGCGAGCATCCATGCCCCTATCTGCATACGATGCAAAGCCCCTGCCCATATCTATATCAAGCTCTATTGCCACATTTTCTGTGGGCGTTATCGTGCCGATTAGACTAATAGATTCCCTATTATATGCTGAATGCACACTTTTATTACCCCCTGCTTTATAATCATCAGCAGAATAATGCGAGAGTATGGCTTGAAGTGAGCCATATTTATTGCCTATAATGGCATTTGCGTTTATATCAAGGCGATTGAAACTCCCATAAAGCCCACTTGCTTCCGCATGAAAGCTTGGATTTTTTAGCCTTGTTATATCCCTCTCAAATAGCACTCCACCAGCAACTAACGCCCCATAACGCACATCTTGTGGTCCTTTATAGATGCTGATTCTATTGTAATTCTCTGGAAAAGTATAGGTGATTGTCGTATCCATTCTGCCACCACATGCACCATTTAAGCTACCACCATTTAAAAAGATAGGAAGCCTTGAAGCCCCTTGGGAGCGGAAAAATATCTCACTGCCCCCGCCACCTTTTCTAGTCATAGAAAACCCGGGGATAGATAGCATAGACTTTGCTATATCGCCATTATGAAGCATCGTGTCTTTACCATATAATTCAATGCTTAAAGGCGAATTTAGACTATCCTTTTTCCATTGCGATACAACCACAACGGGAGATAAACTCGCCCTTTTTTGTATGCTTTGTGTTGTTTTATCATTGTGTGTGTCTTGTGAGAGATTGTGTATCGTGCTGTTATTCTGTGCGGTATTTTGTGTTTCGTTATTATTTTGTATGTTTAATGCTTCAGTATTAGAATCTATTGTGCTAGTTTGTGCATAGCCAATGCAAAATATCATTGGTAAAGCACATATAATTCTTGTCATATTGTTTCCTTATTTGCTGCAGCATATAAAACATATTTTTGCTTATGTGAATCTGTGAGTAATCTATCCAAAAAACGCTTTAAGCATTATAACTAAAAATTATATTGATTAATGAAGCATGTATGCCCCGTTGTAGATTCTAATTTCATTATTTAATTTATGCTTCATTTGTACTAAGTAAGTTTTCACATATTTAGTAGTTATGCGAAGTTTCACAACACACCCCTACACAAAATGTTGCAAATACATAAGTTGTCCTATGCTAATGCTATAATCGCTACATGGCAGTTTTGGGAAAAAGGCTTTTATACTATGTGCTTGCAAAAGCTTTTTTACTCGTATGCAAAGGGCGTAATTTGCAAATACACCGCCACCAAAAAAGGCATAATCTGTGCCAATATGCTTTAAAGATTCTAAAATGCAATACGCAAGTGTATCTATGAATCTAGCAGCTATCATGTCTCTATTTTTACTTGTTTGCTGATCTTTAAACATCATTTCTATACACTCATTCATATCGATCATATTTTGTGTGATATGAAAGGGATATGGATTATAGGACATGTTAGAGAAAGTTCGCATAAGGGTATCATAGTTGATTGTCTGGTTTTTATGCGTGAGTATATCATAGGCGAGTTTGAGTGTATTTGATGCGATGAGTTCGCCACTTTGTGCCTCATAGGATAGCCTTTCTAAGCCCAAGATAAACCCAGCTATATCAAACAACCTCCCAACAGAGCTACACAAAGGGCTATTAAAACCTGTGTTATGCAGTGCTTGTAGTGCCTTGCGTTCATTCTCATCATAGCTAGATTCTATAAAATCTTTAAGTGGGGCTATATCATTACAGATGGCATAGCTATAAGCAAGCCTTTTGCAGTCTTTGATATGCTTTTCACCACCAAGTATTTTAAAAGGTTTGAAATGCAAGATTCTCTCTACCTGTTTAGAATCTCCACATAGAAACTCACCGCCCCAAAGTGTGCCATCATCACCCATTCCACTCCCATCAAAGATAACGCCAACCCCTTTTTTCATGCTAGATTCAAGCAAAAGGGTATTAAAATGTGCGTGATGATGTGCGACTTGAAAGAGTGGGATTTTAGAATCTTTTGCTATCTCTTTTGCGATTTGTGTGCTTATATATTGATTATGCTTATCAGCGATTAGGGCTTGTGGTGTGCCATAGATTGTGCTGAAGTAATCATAAGTTTTTCTAAAATTTGCTACATTATAGGGGGTAAATAAATCGCCCATATAAGGACTTACTATAATATGATTATGAAATCCAAAGGCAATTGAGCTTTTTTGCATTGCACCAAATGCAGCGGATAGTGTGTTTAGGTGGAAAATCTTTGAGTTGAGATTCTTTGTTTGAAGAGTGTTTGTATGAGATATGCTTTGATGGGGGGTATTTGTGTGAATATTCTCTAAATAAGTGGCATTTGCATGGCTTACATTTGAACTAAAGTTGTTTGAGTTAATCGTATCGCTTGTAATATGCAATGGTGCAAATCCACGAGATATACGCATAGCCCTTATGCTTAGAGAATGTGAGTTGATTTGTGTGTTATGTGCTAGATTTATGGAATCTAGATTCTCTACCGAATCTGGGTGGGTGCAGGGTTTAGGGTGCGTTTTTGTAGAATCTAGTTTCTTGCAATTTTGCACCCCTACGCCCTGCACCCACCCATTTGGATAAGAATCTAGAATCTTGTCATATTGAGTGCGTAAGCACGAAATATCTCTTTTAGATTCCGTGTTAGATATTTCGCTATGCTCAATATGACACGCTATCATAGTTTCTAGATTCTGTAAATTTCGCTCCAAAAGCTCATTGCCGCACTCAAACGCATGATCTTCCACAATCTCTGTCGTATCAATACCTAGCAAAATGCTATCATCAACGCAGTTTAGAATCTCACGATTATAGTCAAGTATATATAATGATTCTGCAATATCCACGATTCTATCAAGGGCTAGATTATGCAGTGTGGTAGCAATCATCTCACCTTTATTATTCGCTGAAGTATAAATCATTGCAAAATCAGGCGGCAGATATGAAAATAGTAGCGTAAGCATAGCCGTATATGGAATCACAACGCCAATAGTCTGCAAACTACTCACCTCATCGCTAAGGTTATATTGTGGGTGTTTTGGGACAATGACTATCGGGGCTTCTTTTGATGTGAGTAAAGATTCAAGCTGTGGGGTAAGCAGGGATATTGTGCGTAAAGTAGGCATATTTGCCATAACGACAAAGGGTTTATGCAATCTGTTTTTAATGCTTCTTACCTTTTGCAATGCTTCTTTACTTCTTGCATTTGCGATATAGGCAAAGCCACCAAGCCCTTTAAATAATACAATATTATTTTGCATAAGCGCTTTAGCAAGGGTTTTTATAGCGTCTAAATCATAGTGTTTTTCATGGTGATTATAGCGATAAAATTCCACTTTAATAGCGCAGTTATTGCAGCTTAATGGTTCTGTGTGAAAGCGTCTATTAGCTAGATTCTTATAGTCTTTATCACAATCTATGCAAAGTGCCATATCACTCATGCTTGTATTTTTCCTATCATAAGGAAGCTGGTGTAATATGCTATATCTCGCACCGCAATTCACACATGCAACAAATGGATAGTTATGGAATCTGGAGTTTTCATCACGCATATTTTTTAGGCAAGATTCACACACTTTTGTATCAAGGGGGATATGGGCTTGTATTGCATGTTGCGTTACATTTGATTCTAAAATATGAAAGCCTTGTGTGTGGGCTGTATCTGTATTCATTGTGATATGCAATGAGGTGATATAAGCTTGTTTTGGTATGTGTAGGTGTTCTAAAATACTATGTGCTTTTTGTATGATAGAAAGCTCTTGTGTGCTAGGGTTTATAGTGTATTTGCAAGCAAGTAGCAATGCGGTGTAAAAAAGCAGGATAGATTCTCTTTTGCATTCTTTTTGTGTGGATATATGCAGGGCTATAAGTGTGCTACCACTTTGATTATACACAAAGCCATGTAAATGCAGGGCATGAGCTAGAGTTGCTACAAATGGGCGAAACCCAACGCCTTGTATCATGCCAAATACTTCAGCATGAATGCTGTATTGTGCTACATTTTTTTCTTGCATACTTTGCATATTAGATTCTATAATATGCAAAAGCGTTGCGATGGAATCTTTTTTATCATGTATTGTGTAAATGTTTTGCTGCATACTTCCTTCTGTATTGTGTAGTTTGTGATATGTGAAACAAAATGAGTTCCATAATGTCAGAAGTTTTGGATTATATACAGATTTTGTAAGCATGTTCTAAACTTTGTGTTTTTTAAGTAATTTATGCCATATAAACACAAAAGCAAACAGAGGAAAACACATAGCTTTAGAATCTAAATTATCAAAAATAGCCTTTTTCATGTTAAAATAATAGTTTGCATTTAGAATTTTAAAAACATGGCACACATATAAAGGAATATAATGGAGCTTGATAGGATTGCAAAGCTTGCCACAGAGATGATTGCAGATATTAATAGCGATGAAGCGCTTACTTTGTATAAGCATTTAGAAAGTGGGAAAATGCTTCGATCTAAGCTTGTGTTAAGCATTGTTGATGGCGATGAGGCATATCGGCTTTGTGCGATTATTGAGCTTATACAAAGTGCGTCGTTATTGCATGATGATGTGATAGATTCAAGTGATTTGAGGCGTGGAAAGCCTAGCCTTAATGCACAATTTGGCAATAAAAATGCGATTATGCTAGGAGACATTCTCTATTCTCGTGCGTTTTTTGAACTCTCACATTTTTCAAAAAGCATCGCACAATCGCTATCAAAAAGTGTTGTAGAATTAAGCGTTGGTGAGCTAGAAGATGTAAATCTAGAACAAAGTTTTAATGAATATGAAGAAAAATATCTTAGCATGATAGGACATAAAAGTGCGAGTTTGATTGCTGCAAGTGCCGAATGTGCGGCATTATTAAAAGATGAAGTGAATTTAGATTCTAAAAATATGGATACAGAATCTAGCGGACAAAATGGAGGGATACTAGATTCTACGATGGCTTACCATGTTGAGTGTGCAAAAAACTCTAGTATAGAATCTAAAAATAGCTTAAATAAAGATGTTTTGCTTGACACGCAATATTACAAGATTCTAAATTCTAGCAAAGATATACACAAACTTTACTACGACTACGGCTTTAATCTAGGCATGGCATTTCAAATCATAGATGATATTTTAGACATTACACAAGATAGCACAAAGCTTGGCAAACCAGCCCTAAGCGATTTTAAATCAGGTAAGACAACACTTCCTTATATCTACCTTTATCATGCACTCTCAAAAGAAAAAAAAGCGTGGTTAAAATCACTCTTTAAACAAGATTTAAACGCAAAAGACGCACAAGAACTAAAAGATTTGCTACTAGATTCCCCATTGCAGAAAGCACGAGAAAAAGCATTGGAGTATGGCAATAAGGCATTACATATCGCTTCTGTGCTGAATAATCAAAAACTCTATGCCATTATGCAAGCTATGATTGAGCGAGATTTTTAATGAAAGGGATATGATGTATGCGGTTATAAGCTTTTCGCATAAAAATGTGGGTGTGGCTTTGCGAGAGAAGTTGCACTTTGATGATACTGATACCATTACGCTACTTAAACAACTAAATAATATCGATGGTATCCTAGAATCTATGCTGCTTGCGACTTGCAATAGATGTGAAATCTATGTGTATTTGCAAGGTATAGCAACAAAAGATTCTAAAGATCTCATTGTAACACAAAATGAGATTAAGACTACAGAATCTAATCATTACCATTTAAGACATGATGAAACACTGCATGTAACTTCTTGTCAAGATAAAGCTATTTTAGAAAGTAATGACAATCGGGATTCTAACTATCACGCTCTAACAATCTGCCATGA
The DNA here is from genome assembly GCF_900198365.1 of Helicobacter bilis. Lineage (GTDB taxonomy): Bacteria > Campylobacterota > Campylobacteria > Campylobacterales > Helicobacteraceae > Helicobacter_A > Helicobacter_A bilis_B. The sequence goes on from NZ_FZMS01000042.1 coordinate 34,208, forward strand.
AATCATCGCAAAACTTGCAAATTTTAAGGGCATTAATAAGGACATTTTGCAGGATAACGCACATATTGCATTGCAAAGCCATGCGGTGCATCATGTATTCAGTGTAGCAAGCTCTCTTATGTCGGTAGTTATTGGTGAGACGCAGATTAGCGGACAGATGAAAGCCGCATATAAACTAAGCTATGACAATAATCTATGTGCGAAAGCACTCACAAGGCTGCTGCATTTTGCGTTTCGATGTGCTGCACAAGTGAGAACGCTTACAGATATTTCTAAAAATCCCGTATCAGTTGCTTCAATCGCTGTGAATCTTGGGCTTGAATATTTAGACAATACGCTTAAAAATGCAAAGATTCTAGTTGTAGGTGTTGGTGAAATGGGGCTTTTATGTCTTAAGAATCTAGCGAAACATGATGTAAATCTCACGCTTTGTAATCGCACAAAAACAAAGGCGCAAGAATTGCTACAAGCACATAATTTAGAACATGTTTCTTTGCTTGATTTTACTCTATTGCAAACACATATAAATGAGTATGATGTCATCTTTTTTGCGGTGGCAGGTGGTGTGATTGTAACGCATGAAATGCTAGAAAAAGTGGAGAAAAAACGCATATTTTTTGATCTCTCAATGCCTAGAAATCTCTCATTTGACACTGCTAAATTGCAGGCTTTAGGCTATGATAATATAGAGGTGATTGATGTGGATAGTTTAAAAAGCAAAGCAGCTACACACATTAACGCAAGAAAAGAGAGTGCAAAAATGGCGATGGGTATAGTCGGGCAGTTTGTGCTTGATTTTACACATTGGCTATCTGGGCTTGGCGTAAATCCTGTGATTAAGGCGATGAGAGAACAAGCAAAACTTGCAAGTTATAAAGAGATTAATCGTGCGATTAAAAAAGGCTTTATCCCAGAAGCTTTGAGAGAGAATGTTGAGAAATTATTGCATAGCACATTTAATGAGTTTCTGCACGCTCCAACAATGAAAATCAAAGCAATGGCAGATGATGAGAAGGCGGATTCCATGCTAGAGGCAATAGCAAATGTATTTGGCGCACAAGATAGAATCTTATTAAACCGCTATAAATGTGAATATGACATAACAAAGCAATAGACTTGCTATTGATGGAAACTTATTTAGTTTGTATTTACTTGTATGAAATCTCGTGGCTTTACATCTTCATGCTAATAGTCTTAATTTAAAGATATGAAAAATAATGCTTATAGCCTTTGATAAAGATAACACCAAATAAAGATATAAAAATCCTTAAAAGCTAGATTATAAACTCATTCTTAGAATGATTTAATTAAAGTCAAATGCCCCTTCCTCGCCTTTACTCATGCTTTCATAAGTGGCACTTACATATTGCTCTCGTATCGTGCAATCAAAAAGCATACTGCATGTAAAGCATGAGTTTATATTCTTACTGCTTTGACATTGTGTTAATGCCGCAAGGGCTTTGTTGTAATTTTCTAAAAAAATATCTTCATTTATTGTGTTTTGTGTTTCGCTAAAAAAGTTCATTCTTAAATCCTGTGTTTAGAATCTTATAATCATTCTGGAAAATTAAGCGTTGGTCCCGTGCTAGATTCGCTGTCTTCTTCACTCTCTTCTTTGTTGCAAATACTTGCAAATGCCACTTTATCCTTATTCCCAAGGCTAACGATTTTTACACCGCTTGTATTGCGTCCTGCTTCCCTTATAGATTCTAAAGGCACGCGTATCATCTTGCCTGAAGTGGTTAGCACCATTAAATCCATATTAGAATCATTTACGCTTAAAACACTTACAAGCTTACCTGTTTTATTTGTAAGCTTCATAGCAATGACACCTTTTCCACCACGATTAATCGTGCTGTAACTTCCTGCTAATGTCTGCTTACCAATGCCTAATTCACTAATGCTTAATAGCTTATCTTCATCGCCTTTAATCGTTGTCGCCGCGATAACGCTATCATTTGCTACTTTAAATTTAATGCCAATAACGCCCCTAGCAACCCTGCCAATATCGCGTATAGAATCTGCGGCAAAGCGGATACACTGCCCCTCTTTTGTAGCGATAAAAAGCTCTTTCACACTAGAATCTATAATGCTAGCACTGATGAGTTCATCATCTTCATCAAGATTGATTGCCCTTACGCCATTATTGCGGATATTTTTATATTCGCTTAGATTTGTGCGTTTTACAATGCCATTTTTTGTGAAGAATACAAGCGATTTATCTTCATTAAAATCACTTGTGGTAATGGTCGTCATAATCTTTTCGCCATCTTGCAAGCCTATGAGATTTACCACTGCTTTGCCGATTGCTGTCCTTCCTGCTTCTGGGATTCTATACACTTTTAGCCAGTAAAGCTGTCCGCGGTTTGTGATAAACATAATGGTATCATGCGTATTTGCTACAAAAAAAGATTGTATAAAGTCATCATCATGCGTATTGCCGCTGATTTTGCCCTTACCGCCACGATGCTGTTTTTCATAAGTTTTTAGCAACACTCGCTTCACATAGCCCCTATGACTCATGGTAACAACCACTGCTTCATTTGGGATCAAATCTTCTATATCAATAGCATCATAATTTTCTTCAATAAGCGTTCTTCTGGGGCTTGAGAATTGCTTCTGCACTTCTAGCAACTCTTCTTTAATCACACCATTAATCTTATCTTCACTTCTTAGAATAGATTCTAACTCAGCGATAAGGGCTACAAGCTCCCTGTATTCATTCTCTATCTTATCTCGCTCTAGTCCTGTTAAGCGTTGCAATCGCATTTCTAATATAGCTTTACTCTGAATCTCTGTAAGGCTAAAGCGACTCATAAGCTCACTTTGTGCTTTTTCTGGGTTCTCACTCGCACGGATAAGGGCTACAATCTCATCGATATTTTCAAGGGCGATTCTATATCCCTCTAAAATATGCACTCTAGCCCTTGCTTTCTCTAACTCAAATATAATGCGGCGGATAACAATTGTTTTTCTATGAGAGATGAAAATATCAAGTAATTCTAAAAGCGTAAATATCTTTGGCTCTCTGCCCTCAATAGCAAGCAGTATAATCCCAAAAGTAGTCTCCATAGCACTGGATTTATAGAGATGATTCAGCACGATTTCGCTCATAGCTTCTCGTTTTAGCTCGATAACTAGTCTCATACCATCTTTATCAGACTCATCTCTTACTTCAGCGATACCTTCTACTACTTTATCCTTTGCTAATGTGTCAATTTGTTCAAAAAGCCTTGCTTTATTCACTTGATATGGAATCTCATCAACTACGATAACATCTTTTGTTTTAGTTTTTTCTACATGCACTTTTGCTCGAATCTTAATCCTACCGCGTCCTGTCTTGTAGGCTTCAATAATGCCCTGTCTGCCATGTATAATGCCACCTGTTGGAAAGTCTGGTCCCTCAATTAAAGGCAATATATCTTCAATTTCACTTTGTGGATTATCGATTCTATAAATCAGTGCATCAACCACTTCATCAAGTCTATGTGGCGGGATAGAAGTAGCCATTCCCACAGCGATACCATTAGAGCCATTTACAAGCAAGTTTGGGAATCTAGTAGGCAGTATAGCTGGTTCTTTTTCAGAGCCATCATAGTTTGGGACAAAATCCACCGTGTCTTTTTCTATATCAAATAACATGCTTTCGCCGACTTTTGTCATCTTTGCTTCAGTATAACGCATAGCAGCGGCTTTATCACCATCAATAGACCCAAAGTTACCCTGTCCATCAACTAACTCTAAACGCATAGAAAAATCTTGTGCCATTCTCACAAGTGCATCATAGATTGCCGTGTCGCCATGTGGGTGATAGTTACCCATTACTTCCCCCACAATCTTGGCACACTTTTTATACTTCGCACTACTTGTAAGCCCTAGATTATGCTTCATCGCGTAAAGTATGCGTCTATGCACAGGCTTTAATCCATCTCTTGCATTAGGCAAGGCTCTACCGACAATAACACTCATAGAATAATCAAGATAACTCTCTTTTATAGAATCATCAATGCGAACAGGTTTAATTATCGTATTGTCTAGTAAATTATCCATATATTTGCTCCTTTAAAAGCTGTAATTGTATCAATTTCTTGCTTAATATCCTATGAAATTCAAAATCTATATGATGAGATTCTATATGATAAAAATAGCTTGTTTTGATACGAACTCTTTTTATACATTAATCCCATAGAATCCAAAATTCTTGTCATATTTGCAAGTGTGGGCAAGAGGCTCGTGCGAGTGCGTAAGCACGAAATATCTTTTTTTGGATTCCATATTAGATATTTCGCTACGCTCAATATGACAACTTATTGTAGAATCTTAAATCCTACATAACACATTTAAAATACGCTATCCTAACTCAGCAGATTCTACAAAATATATCTAGCTAAATCCACATTTTCTACTAAATTTTTAAGCTTTTCTTCTACAAGAGATTCTGTAATAACCACTTCTTGCCCCTTATAGTCTTCCGCACAAAAGCTAATATCTTCTAGCACTCTCTCAATTGTTGTATGCAATCTTCTAGCCCCGATATCTTCAGTCTTTTCATTCGCATGAAAGGATAATCTACTTAATGCCCTTAATGCAGAATCTTCAAATTTCAAGGTAATGCCTTCAACTGATAGCAATGCCTCATACTGCCTTATAATCGAGTTTTTTGTCTGTGTTAGAATCTGATAGAGTGCTTCTTCATCAAGCACTTGCAATTCTACACGCAATGGGAATCTCCCCTGCAATTCTGGTATAAGATCACTTGGCTTACTAAAATGAAATGCCCCCGCAGCGATAAATAGAATATGATCTGTTTTAATCTGTCCATAGCGAGTTTGCACGACACTACCCTCTACAATGGGTAATAAATCTCTTTGCACACCCTCTTTACTTGGGTCTTGTTTGCTAGAATCTTTTGAAGCCACTGCGATTTTATCAATCTCATCAATGAAGATAATGCCGCTTTGCTCTGCAAGTTTCAATGCATCAGTTTTTATCATATCAGAATCTAGCACAGCATTTTGTGCCTCTGGGCGTAACAGCTCTTTTGCTTCCTTAATTGTGATTTCTTTTTTGATTTTATCGCCTTTCATGTTTAAGGCTTTGATTAAAGATTCTTGCACTTTTATGATCTCTGCAGGTAAGTTTTCATCAATCTTTTCTTCTTGCTTGGCAATCTCAATCATTATTTTTGTATCATCCATTGCCCCACTTTTTACTCTTTCTTTCATCTTCTCAAAGCTTACATCATATTCTTGTTTTTTTTGTTCTGTAACACCTGCTGGTAGGGGTGGCAATAGCTTTTGTGTGATTCTATTAAGGATATAGTCATCTATTTTATCAGCAGAATCTTCTTTTTGCTTACTTTGCAATAGATTTACACTTGCATTGACTAAGTCTCTTACCATAGATTCTACATCACGACCGACAAAGCCTACTTCAGTATATTTACTCGCTTCAACTTTTACAAACGGCAATCCCATAAGCTTTGCCATACGCCTTGCAATTTCTGTTTTACCCACACCAGTAGAACCAATCATAAGGATATTTTTCGGCGTTACCTCATCTTGCATATCTTTTGGCAATTGCAGTCTTCTATATCTATTTCTAAGGGCTATGGCGACTGCCTTTTTTGCGTCCTTTTGCCCGATAATGTAGCCATCAAGATAGGATACAATCTCTCGTGGCGTTTGTGTAATAATTAATTCATTCATTCTGTAATCTCCAATAATTTAATATTTGTATTTGTATAAATGCAGATCTCTCCAGCAATTTTTAAGGATTCTAAAACTAGATCTTTTGGTGCTATATCGCTAAATTTATCTAAAGCCCTAGCCGCACTCAACGCATAGTTACCACCACTACCAATGGCTGCTATCTTACCATCTTCTGGCTCTACAACATCGCCTGTGCCACTTAGCACATAAATATGTGTAGCATTTAAAACTATCATCATCGCTTCAAGTCTTCTTAGATACTTATCCTTACGCCATTCTTTGCTAAACTCCATCACAGATTTTAATAAATCGCCTTTTTTACCCTCCAAGATTCTCTCAAACATATCAAAAAGGCTAAAGGCATCAGCCGTGCTTCCAGCAAAACCACTTAGAATCTTGCCATTATAAAGAGAGCGGATTTTTGTCGCATTGCCTTTCATTACGCAGTTACCAAAGCTAACCTGCCCATCTCCGCCAATCACACCATAGGGCTTACCATCTTTTTGTCCAACATACCCTAAAATCGTCGTCGCATGAAACATACTCTTCCTTTATGCTTTCTAAAAATAAAACAAATATTATACTATAAGCGATTAAATTCTTTATTCCTAACTCAACTACTCAAAGCTAATAGGTTTATACTCAATCTTTAGAATCTCAAACTCGGTCTCACCTGCTGGAAGATTTATAATCACCTCATCACCCTCTTCTTTACCTATCAATTCTTTTGCCAATGGTGAGTTAAAGGATATAAGCCCTTTTGAAGGATTACTTTCAGTCGTGCCTACAATCGTATAGACGACTTCCTTATCTGTATTAAGATTAAGGATAGTTATAGTGCTACCAAAGCTCACTTTATCATGCGGCAGGGTTGATGGGTCAATGACTTGTGCGTTTGATAGCATTTTGCTTAGTTCATTAATCTTAAATTCAATAAATGCTTGTTTTTCTTTTGCAGCATGATATTCTGCATTTTCTTTCAAATCTCCATGAGAGCGGGCTATATCTATTTCTTGGGCTACTTTTGGTCTTTGCACTTCTTTTAAGTCTTTTAATTCTTGTGTTAGTTTATTAAATCCATATTTACTCATTGGTTCTGTCATGTTTATTACCTTTTTCAAAAAATAAAAAGCATAATTATACAAAAAAATAGATAGAAAAAATGTTTTTATATTAAAATTAGCCTTTTAGATTGATGGAGTATTTATGGCGGCAAAAGAGATTCTATATCATAATAACAAGTTTCATATCGCCTATAATATGATAGATAATAACGCAGAAAAATATATCATATTTCTACATGGCTGGGGAAGTAATAAGGAACTTATGGCATTAGCATTTAATAAAGTTTTTTGTAACTATAATCATCTTTATATTGATCTGCCCGGATTTGGTGCAAGTCCTAATGAAGTCTTTTTAACTACACAAGATTATGCAAATATTATTTCACTCTTTCTACAAGCATGCAATATTGCTAAAGAAAATCGCATAATCGCTGGGCACAGCTTTGGCGGTAAGATAGCCTTATTGCTAGATTCTGAAATTATTTTGCTTAGTAGTGCGGGAATCTTACTGCCAAAACCACTCAAAGTAAAATTTAAAATAGCCACCACAAAGGTGCTAAAAAAGCTACCTTTAAATATAAACGCCCTAAGGGCAGATGATGCAAAAGAGCTAAGTCCTATAATGTATGAAGTCTTTAAGCAAGTCGTGCAAGAAGACTACGCCCCGCATTATGAATCTTTCAAACACAAGGCTACAATCTTTTGGGGAAAAGAGGATAATGCCACACCGCTTAGTGCATTTAACATCATTTACTCTCTCATGCCACAAGCAAAAACACATGTTTTAGATGGTGATCACTACTTTTTTTTAAAACAAGGTGAATTGATTGATACTTTATATCATAGCTAGATTCTAAATGATTGAGCGTTTTAGAATCTAAAACAAGTTGTCATATTGAGCGTAGCGAAATATCTAATACAGAATCTAAAAAAGATATTTCGTGCTTACGCACTCAATATGACAAGAATTTAGAATCTTAAGATAGAAACATTTGCATATCTTTAGATTCTGCAACTCACACAAAAAAGGATTTCTTTGCTTTTATACATACACATTCCATTTTGTGATTCTAAATGTGGGTATTGTGCGTTTTTCTCACAAGTCAATAAAGAGAATATGATTACGCCATATTTTCAAGCATTACTAAAGGATATAAAGCACACATTAAAGCATTTTAGTGTAAAAAAGATTACAAGCATTTTTGTTGGTGGTGGCACACCAAACTTTGTAGATTCTAAACATTATAGAGAGATATTTAAGCTTTTAACGCCATTGTGTGTGAATGATTGTGAGATTACTTTTGAGATGAATCCAAACTTAATTACACCCTCTTGGCTTAGTGAGATAAAGGAGCTTGGGGCTAATCGATTAAGCATTGGGGTGCAAAGCTTCTATGATGATAAACTGCAAATGCTTGAGCGAGTGCATAGCTATGATGATATTTGTAGGTCGTTTGATATCGTTTATAAACATATTGAAAATATCAGCCTTGATTTAATCTATGATTGCAAACTTGATACAAACAAACGCATAGAATATGAGTTAGAATCTGCCCTAAAACTGCCTATTAGCCATCTTTCTGCGTATAGTTTAAGCATAGATTCTAACTCTCGTTTTGGCGATAGAAAGGCTTATTCCCTGCAATCTAGGGAGAGTTTTGGTGTGTTTGTGCGTGATTTTTTACAAAAAAAAGGTTTTAGGCAATATGAAGTATCAAATTTTTCATATAAAAATAAATGCAAACATAATCTAGGCTATTGGAATGGAGAGGCATATCTTGGCGTTGGAGCGAGTTCTGTTGGCAGAGTAGATTCTGTGCGTTATTTTGCTACCCCAAATTTAGAGCAATATATCACTAATCCACTTCAAAGAAAAGAAGAAGTGCTAAGTCAAAATGCTCTCAATTTTGAGTCTATTTTCATGGGTTTTAGAAGTGAAATCGGTGTAGAAAAAAGTCTGCTAAATAAGGCAAAGCTAAAATATGTGATTGAGAGTAATTTATGCTATGAGTATGACAATAGAATCTATGCGAATGATTTTTTCCTTGCAGATTCCATTGCGTTATATCTTACTTGATTTTTCACATTTTGAGAGTGAATGAGATTTGTTTTTGCTATAATTCTTGGTATTTTTGATGGGTAGGTTATCATGGGTTTAAAGTCTGATTTGTGGATTAAAGAGATGAGTAACAAGGGTATGATTGAGCCATTTTGTGAAAAGCAAGTGGGGCAGAATATCGTAAGCTATGGGTTATCAAGCTATGGGTATGACATTCGCGTGGGTAGTGAATTTATGATTTTTACAAATATCGGTGCGACTTTGGTTGATCCTAAAAGCTTTGATGAACGCAATGTTGTAGAAGTCGATGCGAGTGAAAAGGGCTACTGCCTTGTGCCGCCAAACTCTTTTGCCCTTGCGCGCACGATAGAATACTTTAGAATGCCACGCAATGTGCTTGCTATCTGTCTTGGTAAAAGCACTTATGCAAGGTGTGGGATTATTGTAAATGTTACGCCTTTTGAGCCAGAATTTGAGGGGCATATCACTATTGAGATTTCAAATACAACGCCACTTCCAGCAAAGATTTATGCCAATGAGGGCATAGCTCAAGTATTATTTTTAGAGGGCGATTCGCCTTGTGAGATAAGCTACAAAGATAAAAAAGGCAAATATCAAGGACAAAAGGGCATTACACTACCTAAGGTTTTACACAATAAAGATTCATAGATACAACTATAGGATTTTTTAACACAGAATTCTATAATTCTTGATTTTATCCCTTGTAATGCCATACAAAATTTATTTAGAATCTCTATTGCATTAACGACAAACATGAGACATAATTTAAATGTGTAAATATTTTACACATTTAAATATATTTCCTAAAAACTGCCGATTTTGCGAGATAAAATAACACACTTTTGCTATATTTCTTTGTGTGAAATTTTAAAGTAGGAGATAATAGTGCAAAGGATTTATTTAGATAACAATGCCACGACAATGCTAGACCCTAGCATTAAGGCATTGATGGAGCCTTATTTTTGCGAAAAGTTTGGGAATCCAAATAGTTTGCATAAATACGGCACAGAGACGCACCCAGCGATTGCTGAAGCCATAGAGAAGCTATACAAGGGCATTGATGCGGACGATAATGATGATATTATCATCACTTCTTGTGCGACAGAGTCAAATAACTGGGTGATTAAAGGCGTGTATTTTGATGAGATCGTGAAAAAGGGCAAGAAGCATATTGTTACCACAGAGGTGGAGCACCCCGCAGTTAGGGCAACTTGTAGCTTTTTAGAATCTTTGGGTGTTGAGGTTACTTATCTGCCTATTAACGCACAAGGCACAATCACTACCGAGCAAGTGCGTGAAGCCCTGCGTGAAGATACCGCACTTGTTAGCATAATGTGGGCGAATAATGAAACGGGGCTTATTTTCCCCATTGAAGAGATTGGTGCATTATGCAGACAAAAAGGTGTGCTTTTCCATACTGACGCGGTGCAGGCTATCGGTAAGATTCCTGTGAGTGTGAAAAAGGCAAATGTGGATTTTCTAAGCTTTTCAGCACATAAGTTTCACGGACCAAAGGGCGTTGGCGGCTTGTATATTAGAAAGGGTGTGGAGCTAACGCCACTTTTGCACGGCGGTGAGCATATGCGGGGCAGACGATCTGGCACACTCAATGTCCCCTATATCATCGGTATGGGTGAAGCGATGAAACTTGCCACAGACTACCTAGACTTTGAGCTTACACAAGTTAGAAAGCTTAGAGATAGGCTAGAAGACGCGCTTTTAAGCATACCTGATGTGTTTGTTGTAGGCAGTCGTGAAAATCGTGTGCCAAATACGACACTCATCAGTGTGCGAGGGATTGAAGGCGAGGCAATGCTATGGGATTTAAACAAGGCTGGTATTGCCGCATCAACGGGCAGTGCGTGTGCGAGTGAAGACTTGGAGGCAAATCCTGTGATGGTAGCTATCGGCGCAGATAAAGAGTTAGCCCATACAGCCATTAGAATCTCTCTTAGCAGATTCACTACAAGTGAAGAGATTGATTATACTATTGAAGTGTTTAAGAAAGCAGTGGGGAGACTTAGGGCGATTTCTAGTAGCTATGAAAGCTAGATTCTAAGACATTCGCATTTGGGTATGCGATTTGTGCGATTATGGGGATTTTAGGATAGTCATTACCGCTTTAGGTAACTCCTACCCTAAAATCCCCATAAAGCCCACAAAACGAAGTTTCTTTAGAAAGCCATACAGCAACTGCTAGAATGTGGGTTTTGTGTTGTGTTTTTGAATAAAAGCGAATTTTATGTTTTTATCTCAAAGATAAAGATACTTCCGCAATGTGTTTTGATGTGCTAGATTCTAGAATCTAAGCGGTAAAATTTATACAACAAAAAAAGGAAAGAAAATGGCAAAGAATGATTTAATCAACAGCATATTTGAGATACATACCAAAAAGTAAAGACTATCAATGGATTAAAAATGACAGCAACTGATATGTATTTTGAGTTAAAAAATAATCATTCTTTAGTGCAGTTAGCCCATAAGCTAAATTTGCACACAGGCACGCTAAAGCGGTGGGAAGCACAGCATAAGATTCCGCAAGATTATTTGTATGACTTAAATTTTTTGCTTGGGAATAAGTATGAGATTCCAAAAAAAGATTACAGAAGCCATAATGAATTTTTTACAAAAAAAGAAGTGGCAAAATACTGCTTTGAATCTTTTTTACTTTTTTTAGAAAAATACAAGCTAGATTCTAAGCAATACACCTTTATAGAGCCTAGTTGTGGTGATTGTAGCTTTTATGATTTAATGCCAAAGGATAGGCGAATAGGGATTGACTTAGAGTTTAAAAATAAAGAGATTTTAGAATCTAATTTTTTAGATTTCACGCCAAAAAAAGGGTATTATGTAGTCGTTGGCAATCCACCTTTTGGGCTAAGGGGGAATCTTGCCCTGCGGTTTATCAATCACGCACAATTTGCCGATTTCATCGCTTTTATTTTACCCCCTTTATTTGATAGCGATGGTAAAGGTAGCCCAAAAGGCAGAGTAAAAAACTTTCAGCTAGTCCATAGTGAAAAATTGCCCCTAAATAGCTTTATCTATCCTAATGGCAGGGAAGTAGAAGTTGCGACACTTTTTCAAATCTGGGCTAATCATAGGCTTTTAGATTCTATGCAATTTAATAGAGAATCTAAAAAGACTTGTAAGGAATATATCAAAGTCTATTCCCTTAGCGATGGTGGCACGCCTTCTAGCACAAGGAATAAAAAAATGCTCTACATTTGCGATGCGTATTTGCCTAGCACTTGTTTTCATTCTCAAAATAAGCCGAGTATGAAGCTGTATAAAGATTTTGAATCTCTGCCGCACAGAAGGGGATATGGCATAGTGATTTTAAAAGATAAGGCTAGAGTAAGCAAGGCATTGCAAAGTATTGATTGGGTAAGGGCTAGTTTTTTAGGCACAAATTCTAGTCTTAATTTACGCACTTCTTTGATAGAGGATGCTTTAATACAAAAAGGATTCTATGATAAGGGGACAAGATAATGGATATTTTTGACATAGCTAGAGAGGTTTTTAGCGAGATAGAATCTGAAGTCAATCAAAGCACACAATGGAAGAGCGATTCTAAATATATTGCAATTAGGTATTTGCAGATTGATAAAAGGGGGAGTTTTGGAGAAAGGCTACTAAGAGATATTTTTGCAAAGGAGAGAAATATTAGCCTTGTGTATAAGGACGGAGACCAAGGAGATTGGGATATACAAATAAATGGTGTAAAAGTGGAAGTAAAAACAAGTAGCCTTGATGTGAATAAGAAATTCCAAAACGAACATATTAAACAGACTGATTTATGCGATTATATTTGCTTTATAGGCGTTGCACCTAATAGCATTTATATGAGACTTGAAAAAATAGATGAAATTGACTTTACCAAACTACACAATAGGGGTATAAGAGGCACTGGGACTGGATATAAATGGGATTTTAAAGCAGACGAGATGACAGAGATTTTTACGCGTGAAGATGTTGTAAAACTTTTTTATGACAAAATGGGGATAGATAAGAAAAAGATTAAACAAAAACTTAGCAACACAAGATAAAGTGTTACTAACTTTTTGTTTAAACATAAATTTGAAAGGAAAAGAAAATGGCAAAGAATGATTTAATCGGTGGTGCGTTATGGGACGCATATTCAAACAAAGTAAGTGAGAGAATGGATAATCCCACACATTTAGGCGTTTTGACACAAAAAGATGCTGATGAAAAGGGAGCAAAACTCATCGTAGCAGACTATGGCGCGGAAGCGTGTGGTGATGCGGTGCGATTGTATTGGCTTGTAGATTCAAATGATGTGATTATTGATGCAAAATTCAAAAGCTTTGGCTGTGGCACGGCGATTGCGAGTAGCGATATGATGGTAGAACTCTGCCTTGGCAAAAAGGTGCAGGACGCGGTAAAAATCACAAACCTTGATGTAGAGCACGCCTTGCGTGATGACCCTGATACGCCGGCTGTCCCGGGGCAGAAAATGCACTGCTCTGTTATGGCGTATGATGTGATTAAAAAAGCGGCGGGAATCTATCTAGGCAAGGACGCAGCGGACTTTGAGAGTGAAATCATCGTGTGTGAATGTGCGAGAGTTAGCCTATCTACCATTAAAGAAGTCATCAAACTAAATGATTTAAAAAGTGTAGAAGAAATCACAAACTACACAAAAGCAGGGGCGTTTTGTAAAAGCTGTGTGAAGCCCGGCGGGCACGAGGAAAGGGAGTATTATTTGGTAGATATACTTGCTGAAGTCAGGGCTGAAATGGATAAAGAATCTGTGAAAAAAGTCGCTGATAAAGGTAGCGAAATCGCATTTGCTGAAATGACAATGGTGCAAAAGGTAAAGGCGATTGATAAGGTCATTGATGCCAATATCCGCCCTATGCTTATGATGGATGGGGGCGATATGGAGATTTTAGACATTAAGGATACAAGCGATGGATTCATTGATGTGTATATCCGCTATCTTGGGGCGTGTAGCGGCTGTGCGAGTGGGGCAACAGGCACATTGTATGCCATAGAATCTGTGTTGCAAGAGCAGCTAGATTCTAAAATCCGCGTTTTGCCGATATGATAGGCTAGAATCTTATGCAAGGCTTTTGCTTTGCTGGGATTTTGTTTGTCAAATAATATATTAAAGCATAGAATTTAAGGCATAAGGGTTAAGGACGCTTTTAAACAAAATACGCTTGAATCTTTGTGCCTTAAAAAATAAAAACTCCTAGAATCTTATACAAGATTCTAGCTATACTTACGCATTTAGCCCACAAAGTCATTGCAAAACATAACCTTGTATCAACGCAAAAGGATTCCTATGTCATCAAACACACAGAAAGGGCAAAGAAAAAAGCTAGATTCTATCACGATTTTTCAGCTTAAATGGCTTTTTTATACTACGCTCTTTTGGGGTGGGCTTTTGGTTTTCAATCTCTGTGGAGAAGCTAGTCTTTTAATCTCTTATGGTATTTTTTGCCTCTTTTTTATCAGCAATGGAATCTATAAGAATAATATAAAAGCTTTCCTTATTTTTGCTTTTGTGTATATCGTGCCATTATTCACCCTTCGTATTGTGGGAAATTATAATTTTATGGCTTGTTTTTCTGTGCAAATGCTCTTATATAGCCTTATACTTACCATTCTTATTTTTAAGAAATACTATCGTCTAGCTTTCACACTTTGTGCGTATATTGCCTTTTATGCTATGGCATTACTACTTGGAGAATATCACCTGCTTGGGACTTTTTATAAGTGAGATATCTTATATCATGAAATCTGTTTTTTTCATAATTTTATATATCATTACTCAACCTACTCAAAATCCACATATCTCACCTTATTTTTACGCAAATAAAGCCATTCGCCATTTGCAAATACACTCTCAATATTTGAATCTTCTTTTAGTCCATACACTCTATTTATATTGACATAGCGATATAAGATTCCAAGTGATATAATATGGGCTTTGCCATTATCATCAATATAGAGAAATTGCGGATAGATTATTTGCTGAAATTTCATATTTCTATCTGTTAAGCCGCCGATTTTCTCCCTTAAAGATTGTGGTATTTCCACTGCAATATCAGTGCTATATGCACCGCTATAATAGGCATATCCATTGCTTAGAATCCTATCTTTTTGACTATTAATCACATCAAGCACAAAGAGCCTTTGAGCGTTTTTCTCACTATAATAGCCACTATGTTTATATGCAAGTTTTAGGTAATGTTCCCTTTTTTGTAACCATAACTCATTTTTATTATGCTTTATTTGCGAATAAATCTTTTCTTCTAGTTTTAGATTTTCTGCTTTAGTATCTTTAGAATCCTTTTGTTTTTGCATGATTTCATCATATAGAGCTTTATTTAATACATAAGTGCCACTATACTCTTTTGAGTATTTTCTAGCTTTGTAATATTGCGGGTCAAATACATAAAAAGTGCAACCACAAAATATAAATACACTAAACAAAAGAGAGATTCTAACACTATAAAAAAGTAGAGTTTGCATACATACCTTTCCGCAAAATATAAAATGCAATCATAGCAATAAATACTGCAAAAATGCTTTATTTTCGTTATAATAAAAACTTTATTTTAATAAAAAAAGGTGTGTCTATGTCGTATTTTAAGAAAATTGCATGTGGTTTTAGTTTATGTTGCGTGCTGGCTGTTTCGAGTTTTGCGGAGTCTGGTGGTGATAAATTGACGACTTTAGAAGCTACACGCACAAAAGTATTTGAGATTCTCTATCCGCAGCAGCTAAAGACATTGGAGCAAAAAAGGGCTTTTCTAAAAAAGCATTATAAATCTGGTGAAGAGTATGAGACCTTTATCTTCCCAAATCAAACAATAGAGAGTGTGTATAACGCCTATATCACAGCACACCCAAAAGATAGCTTTGGGTCTAGCATATTGCATAAGGAATTGCCAAAGATGAATAAGGCTTATAGGGCAGATAGCAATGAAGATCGTATGGGCTATGTGCTTATGTATATTTGGAGTGGGGATAGAAAGCTATCTATCACAAATACAAGGATAGAAGATGATAATCTTTGCGGTAAAGAACTCTTAGAGTTTGAAGAGCAAAAAGGGCAGACGATTCTAAAATCAAGCTTTGAGCAGTATTGTTTCTAACTAAAGAAAGAGTATGAGAGATCAGAATCTAAACGCTTTATTGCATACAGATAGCCTAGATTTAAACGCAAATCGTGATGAGATAAGTGAGACTTTGCAGTCTTTAAATACGCTTGAAAATCTAGAATCTTTGCAACAAAATACAGATTCTAAAAAGCAAGATTCTATCAATAGAATAGAATCCATAAAAAGATTAGAAACTAGTGTAGCACAAAAACACCCCATAAAAGATTCTTTAATAAAAGATAGAGATTCTAAAGCGATAAATCTATCAAAAACCCTGCATTCATTAGAGACAGAAGCACTCATTCATAGCACAAAAAATCCATACATAAACGCTGCAAAAGATTTAGCAAAAAATCCCAAAAATACACAAAAGCGAGATGAAGATATAGAATCAAAAAGGCTAGTGTATGTATCAGTTGGGGATATTAATGGCATTGGGCTAGAGCTTATTTTACGCAATCATGCAGAAATTGCGGCGTATTGCAAACCTATTTATTGCATAGATTTTGAAGTGTTGGAGTGTGCGGCAAAAAAGTTAGCCCTGCAGATTCCAAAAGATATGTATATCCACCCGCTTAATATGCAAGATATTTTTGATGATGAGATAATAAAAGCAGGGCAAATATGTGCTAAAAGTGGGCTTTATAGCTTTAAGTCGTTTGAGAAGGCACTAGAGCTTTGCATAAAGCATAATGCTAGTCTTGTTACACTGCCTATACATAAATATGCGTGGCAGCTAGCGGGTATAGAGTATGCTGGGCATACGCAGTATTTGCGACATAGATTCCAAAAAGAAGCGATTATGATGCTTGGCTGCAAGGAAATGTTTGTCGCACTTTTTACCGATCATATCCCCTTAAGCAAGGTTTCAGGCTTGATACAAAAAGAGAGGCTTTTGCAATTTTTTAGGGATTTTTATCATGCTTATAGTTGGCTTTTTGCACCAATACAAAAGGTGCAAGGATTAAAAAATGATACAGAAACTAAAGATTCTAAAAACATTCAATTAGAATCCTTGCAAGAACTCTCTTCAAACACTTTAAAGCAAAATGCGATTAATGCAAATTTAGTTAAACGACTGCTTTATGATGAAAAAACTACTATAGAAAAAATAGAAAAAACACAAGATTCTATACAGAATAATCACTCAACACAAATTAAAAAAGAGTTAAAAATAGCAGTCTTAGGGCTTAATCCACATGCAGGTGATAATGGCGTATTGGGACATGAAGATATGATTATTAATGAATGTATAGAAATTATAAATAAAGAGATTGGTGCTGAAGTCTTTATTGGCTCTATTGCCCCAGATTCTGCATTTATCCCGCACAATAGAGAAAAATATAGTATATTTATCGCAATGTATCATGATAGTGGATTAGCCCCACTTAAAGCACTCTATTTTGATAGAAGCATTAATGTAAGTCTAAATCTTCCCATATTACGCACAAGCCCAGATCATGGCACATGCTTTGATAAAGCCTATCAATCAAATAATAACATAAGCATGGAAAGCTATCTTGAAAGTTTTAGATTCTTATTTCAGGGGAATGTGTAAAAGTAAAGATTAAAACGAGTTTGCGTGATGATTTTACCATGTATAAAATAGTGCTTTAGATATGATTAGACACAATATATTGTTTAGATTACAAAAATAAAGAGATAGGCTAAATTATCTCTTCAACAAAATATCGTGGTCGCCGCTTAGATTCTGCATAAATCTTGCCGACATACTCGCCAATAATCCCAAGACTTAAAAGCTGAATCCCACTAAAAAAGCATAAGGGAATAATCGTAGAAGCCCAGCCATACACCACACCATCGGTAAAAAGCTTCACAAAAAGAGCGTAACAACCAAGTGCGATGGAAAGTATAAAAAACACAATGCCTAGCACACTCACAAGCCGCAAAGGCACAACGCTAAAGCTTGTTATGCCATTCCACGCGAAAGATAGCATTTTGCCTAAAGGATACTTTGACTCTCCGGCAAAACGCTCTAGCCTATCATACTCTACTACTGCCGTTTGAAAGCCTAGCAAAGGCACAATACCACGCAAAAATAGATTCACTTCACTGAATCTTAGCAGAGCCTTAATAGCCCTATTTGAGAGCAGTCTATAATCAGCGTGATTATAAGTGATTTTCACACCCATAATCTCCATAAGTCTATAAAAACCAAGTGCGGTATGCTTTTTAAAAAAGCTATCTTTCTGCCGCGATTTTCTTACGCCTAAAATGACTTCAGCCCCCATTTTTGCCTTTGCTACAAATTCATCAAAAACACTAATATCATCTTGCAAATCACAATCTATACTGATAGCACAATCGCATTTATCCGCCACATATTCTAGCCCTGCTAAAAGGGCGTTTTGATGTCCGCAGTTGCGTGAGAGTTTTAAAGAGATGATTTTAACCTTATTGTTTGTTGTAGATTCTGTAAGATTAGATTCTGCTGTATTATCTAAAGAGATATTTAAAGTATCTTTATGTTTGCCTATATCGATCTTAGCTATATCAGTGGGGGGGGGGGGTAAATGTTGTATTTTTACTGCTTAAATCTTTCAAAATAGACCAAGTGTTATCCTTGCTACCATCATCTACAAACACACAAAAGCTGTTTTTAGAAATACTTCTAGAATCTATGAGTTGCTCTAACTTTTTAGATATAGTTTTATGAGTTTCTTGCAACACCGCTTCTTCATTATAGCAGGGAATAACTATTGCTAACACCATGTTTTAATCCTACTTGGTTTATTTATTCATATCTTGGTTGTATCAACTAAAATTAACTTCTAAATTTTACTACATTTTCATATATATTCGAGGCTATGAAATTTAACAATTACGCCAGATTTCGCAATCCTAAATAGCCCCTTGATATTGAAAGAAAAATTAGATTTACACCGCATTTAACACGAAAGATAGAAGTAAAAAGTGCTTATCTTGGAGACACCAATTTTACTCATTGCAATTTGAGCCACACAGATTTCTTAACTCGCTATTTTTCTCATTAAGCATGTTATCAATTTCACGCACAACGCCTTTTGTGCCTTCTTCAAATATGCTCAGATTTTTATCTACAAAATCTTTGCTTACCATTTGTTTTTCTTTCATAGGCACAGCAATTGCATTTGCATAAGAATGCACGGTTGCATGCTCTTTTTCCAAGTCTTTATAGCCTTGAGTATCTCTAAAGTTTTTATGTCCATCACCTTCATAATACCATTTACCAAGACGACAACCCTTATGGTCTGTGATACCAAACTCATCGGAAGTGCCAAGTATGAATGAGTAGAGATTATTTTTGTAAATCACATGGTCTAATTTCGCAAGAGAACAGAACACAAGATTGTTTATAATGCTAAGCATGTATTTGGATCTAACAGAAGATGATGATAAGTCTTGCATCATACCTACTATATCATCAACATTGCAACGCATAGATTCTGAAATCGTATTAATCTCTTCGGTATTTACATGTATATCGCCGCTTTCTTGCTGCATTGCTTTTACAACGATTGCAATATCTTTTGTGGCTTTTTGCGTTTTCTCTGCAAGCTTTCTCACCTCATCTGCAACAACTGCAAAGCCTCTGCCATGCTCTCCAGCCCTTGCTGCTTCAATTGCTGCATTCAATGCTAGTAAGTTGGTCTGCTCTGCAATATCATCAATAAGTGAAATAACATTTGTAATGTCATTGCTTCTTCCGCTAAGAGATTGTGCTAAGGTCTGTGCATGCTGCATTTTATCGCATAACTCACCAATGTCAGACAAAGACTTTCTTGTGATATCAAGCCCTTGTTGAGAAATGTCTGCTGCCGCTTCTGAGCTTTTTAGAATCTGTCCTAAGTCATTAAAGATTGCAACAAAGGATTCTTGTGCTGCACCAAGCCCACCCTTTAGGGCAACATGATGCAAATGCATAATATCAAGCCCACCTAAATCCTTATCTCTAAACGAACATTTTTTGAGACAATATAAGTCTGTATCCTGCACTCTCTTATGTTTTGCTATGTAGGACACATCATCTAGCGTTATAACCGCACTTTTATTTGCTAATTGTGTCAATAAGGACTTTGTATCCTTTATAGACTCTGCGTTTGTATTGCGAAAAACGATTTCACCCTGAGAGATACCAAAAATAATCTCTTCAAATGCAAATGCGCTCACTTGACGATAAAATTCAACCTCTTGTGCCAAAGCTTTATTCTCTTGTTCCTTAGTTTGCAACTCTTGTCGCAATGTTTTTGAAGATGAAAACATACAAAATTACCTTAAAGATTAAAATAAATTCCCGCATTTTATCACAATTTTATTGTTTTGTGTAATTTCAACACAAATATTTATTTTTTTACTTTAGCATTCATTATATTATCTTTGAGATTGTTTTATTTTGCAAGTTGGATTCCAAATAGACTTGTATTATAGATTCTATTAAAATATGCTACAATAGCGACTTTTATCATACATATTGGAATCAAAAGGGCTTTTTTATGGATTATTTAGAAATTGAAGGCGGAAGCACATTGCATGGGAGTGTGAGAATCTCTGGTGCAAAAAATGCAGCATTGCCACTACTTGCTCTATCACTGCTTTCTAGGCAGCCTATGGAGTTTTATAATCTACCTGAAGTTGCTGATATTAATACTTTTATGCGTTTGCTTACAATGCTTGGGGCAAATATTACAACAGAGGGCAAAGGACATAGAATCATAGATACTACAAGTGTGAATGACACAAAGGCAGTATATGATATTGTGCGTAAAATGCGTGCTTCAATCCTTGTTTTAGGACCGCTTTTAACGCGTTTTGGGCATTGCGAGGTGAGTTTGCCCGGAGGTTGTGCGATAGGGGCTAGACCCGTTGATTTACATATAAAAGCTATGCAAAAGCTTGGGGCAAATATAGAGGTGCAAGGGGGCTATATCATCACTCATGCAAAAGATGGGCTAAAAGGTGCTGATATAGTGTTTGATAAGATAACCGTTACAGGCACAAGCAATGTAGTCATGGCAGCCGCCCTTGCAAAAGGCAAAACGCGTATTATTAATGCGGCAAAAGAGCCAGAAGTCGTGCAGTTATGTCAAATATTGCAAGAGAGTGGATTGCAGATACAAGGCATTGGCACTTCAGAGATTATTATCGAGGGGAGGGGCGGGGAATTACTTGATTTAAAACCAACTAGAGTGATACCAGATAGGATTGAAGCGGGGACTTATCTGTGTATTGGCGCGATTACAAACTCACAGATTACGCTACATGATGTATGTGAAGACCATATTGAAAGCATTGTGCTGAAGCTACATGAAATAGGTTTTGAGACAGAGTTTTGCTCTAGTGATACAAACAAAGCGATAACGATATATCCATGCAAGACCCCGTTAAAAGCATTCCGCATTACAACAACAGAATATCCGGGCTTTCCGACTGATATGCAAGCACAATTTATGGCTTTAAGCACACAATGTAATGGATCAAGTTTTATTAAAGAAACTTTATTTGAAAATCGCTTCATGCATGTAAATGAGTTACAAAGACTAGGTGCAAATATAGCTATCGATGGCAATGTCGCACAGATTAATGGGAAAAGCGAACTCATAGGTGCAGATGTGATGGCAACAGATTTGCGTGCTTCATCTGCCCTTGTGCTTGCCGCTCTTGTAGCAAAAGGTATCACTAGAGTGCATAGAATCTATCATTTAGACAGAGGATATGAGCAACTTGAAGTAAAGCTTAGCTCACTTGGTGCAAAAATACGCCGCTTGAGCGAATAGCGAAAAAGTAATCAATCGGGTTAGTGCTATTATGTTGTAGTATTACCTTGGCACTTCTTTTAAACCTATATCTTGTAAAAAGAATACTTTAAATATTTTGTACTGGAGACTAAGAGTTATTCTGCAGTATAAGGGAAATATATTGTCTAAACTTCTGTTGAAAATATAGAAAATTTATAACATTCTGATTTTTAGAATCTTGTTTTTATTACAATTACCACTTGTATGCCAATTTTATAGTCTAAAACTCTAAAAACTAATAAAGATTATTGTTCGTCCTTTCCAATGTAAATTTTAACATCAAGGGTATTATCCCTATGTGCTGTTGCATTGACTACGATATGTGGTGTTTTGGCATATTGTTTCATGAGGTTTGCAATATCTTTTTTGAGATTATCAAGGTAGTTAATCTGCAAACCTCTTTCATTCATTAACACATTATTTAGTCTATTTTTTGCAAGTGTGGCGGTACCGCTACTTTCACTTTTGTTTCTAAAAAGAAATAACATAATAGCCCCCTAAAAACCAAAAAATTTCTTTAAATTACTGATAAAACCATTTGATTGCTTAAAGGTCTCAAATGGCACTTCTTCCCCTAAGATTCTACGCGAGATTCTCTCATAGGCTAAACCACTCTCTGTTTTTGAAAAAATAGTTGGCTCACCGCTATTTGTAGCCCCAATCACCTTTTCATCTTCTGGCACGATACCAATCAAGGGTAAGGCTAAGATCTGCAAAACATCATCGCATGATAGCATGTCTTGTTTTGCGACTAATTCTGGTCGCAAACGATTGACAATAATATGTTTTTCTAGCTCACTGCCTTGCTTTGCCTTATCACTTTTAGAATCTATGATTCCAACAACACGATCGCTATCTCTTACTGAGCTAACTTCAGGTGTTACCACAATGATCGCCCTATCAGCCCAAAATATCGTATGCTCAAAACCACTTTCAATACCTGCAGGACTATCAAGCAAGATATAATCAAACTCTAGTTTCAGCTTCTCAAGCAACTCTTTGACCTTATCTTTATCAAGTATTGTTTTATCTTTTGTTTGGCTTGCGGGTAGAAAGTAGAGATTTTTTGCCCTTTTGTGATTGACTATGGCTTGAGAAAGATTGCATTTATTCTCCATCACATCGATCACATCATAGACAATGCGGCGTTCAAGTCCAAGTATCATGTCAAGATTCCGCAAGCCAATATCAAAATCTACTGCAATGACTTTTTTACCACTCTCACTTAAACCAACACCGATATTTGCAGTAGCAGTAGATTTGCCAACACCACCTTTACCTGAAGTGATAGCGATAACAATGCCTTGCTTGTTTCCCATTTATGCCCTTTCATCTTGCTGTGTATTATTGAAAAGTGTATTCTAACTAAACTTTTAATACTTTATATAAATTACTATGAAACTTTGAGAAAATATTGTAGCTTGACAAATGCTTAAAATATGTTAGCTTATAGCTTGTGTTATAGAATCTTTTTGGAATGTATAATGACTAGATTCTACATAATTTGGGTTAATCTCTTTATTTGTTTTAGAATCTATTGTTTGGATTTGATAGGATAGCATTTCTAGAGCTTTCTAATAATGCTTCTTCTTCATTTGATTTTATCTCTTGTATTTTGGTTTCATCAAAATCTTGCATTGCATTTGATTGCCCAAAGATATTTAACTCTAACACATTCATCGCATTCATAAATACGCATATATCACGCACAGCACTATTATTTACTGGGATAGTAATCTGTATAATACTTGCAAAAGGGATAACAACAAGGCTTGGAAAGTTATCCCTACCAAAGCCTGCTTCAAATGACATATCATCTTGCCATATTTCAATGCTTTCAAAGGTAAAACCTGCAAGTATAAAATCTATAATAGGGTGAAACTGACGTGAAATTTCTTCAGGTAATTCTGGGTCAAACTGCACTCTATGCCGACTACATTGCACAGAAAAGTGGATATTTTGACTGATAAGTAGTTGTATAATTTCTCTTGCATGTTTTGCAAGCATGGGTTTTAAATCTTTATTTTGCATTGACTTCCTTTATTTGCAATAGCCTAAGATTATACAAAAAATATGCAAAGAAAACTCCAAATATCACCAATATACGACAGCATATAATCTTAAATATTCCCTGCCTTCATTTCTACCATCATTTTATCAAATGCTTCTTTAGTCCCCGGTCTCACAGGCTGCATTAAACTCACAAGAATGATAGCAATACTCGCACATACAAAGCCCGGCACAATCTCATAAATAGGAAAATATGTGTAAAAAAAGTTATTATGCAATACCACGACTACCGCACCAGTTATCATACCAGCAATAGCACCCATTCTAGTCATTCGCTGCCAAAATAAAGAGAATAGCACAACACTACCAAAACTCGCACCAAATCCAGCCCAAGCATACGCTACAATGCTAAGAATGCTAGAATCTTTGTTTGTAGAGATGAAAAATGCAACAAATGACACGACTAAAACACTTGCCCTACTAAAAAACATAACCTGCTTTGGTGTCGCATCGGTCTTTAGAATCTTTTTGTAAAAATCTTCTGCCACAGTTGAAGCAGATACTAAAAGCTGACTACTCGCTGTGCTCATAATCGCAGCAAGTAAGGCGGAAAGTAAGATTCCAGTAACCCATGGATTAAAAAGCGTTTGGGACATAATGATAAATATCTTTTCAGGATCACTAAAACTTATATCAAACTTTGTAGCATAAGCTAAGCCCAACATACCCACAAAACACGCACCAATAAGGCTTATAATCATCCATGACATACCTATGATAGTCGCTGTTGGAATGTCCTTTGTAGAGCGGATAGACATGAAACGCACGATAATATGTGGCTGTCCAAAATAGCCAAGCCCCCAAGCAATAGCAGATATTACACTAAGCAGCGTAACCCCTTGAAAGAAAGAAAAATGTGCTTTTTCTTCCATAGAGGCAGTAGTAGCAGAATCTATGCTAGAAAGCAAGGATTGAATCTTTTTATCAATATCTTTTGGTGGATTTGAGAGAGTTGCATTGATTTCACTAGCTTCATTTGCAAGTGTGCTAAAGTCTTTAGGGTTATTACTGATTTCACTTAGCGTATTTAAAGATTCTATAAGCATGGGTAGATTCTGCTTGATAGTATCAATATCTTTATTGTTTTGTGCCTGTTTGATTTCATCTAAAATTGTATTGACATCGGTATCAAGGTATTGCTGTGTCTTTAATACTCTTTCATTATGGACTTCATCACTTTTTTGTATATAGCTTTTTGCCTCGCTTAAGCCACCGATTTGATTTAGCATAACAATAGGCACTACAATTAAGGCTAACATCATAAGCACACCTTGCAAAAGATCAGTCCAACAAACCGCCAAATATCCACCAAAAAAAGTATAAATAACGATAATTCCAGCACCAATCATAAGTGATATTTGATAATCGATATGGAAAGTTTGCTCAAAAAGTTTTGCCCCAGCAATAAGCCCAGATGAGATATAAAACACAAAAAACACAAGGATAACAATCGCTGAAATAAGTCGCAAAATATGCTTATCATCAGAGAATCTTGTCTCAAAATAATCCGGGATAGTGATTGAATTATCAATGACTTCTGTATAGATTCTAAGTCTTTTTGCCACAAAAAGCCAGTTTAAAAACATGCCAATGCTAAGCCCAATGGCAATCCATGCGTTTAAAAGCCCTGCAACATACAATGCCCCAGGCAAACCCATAAGTAGCCAACTACTCATATCAGATGCCCCAGCAGATAAAGCACTCACCGCTGGACCCATGCTTCTCCCGCCAAGGAAAAATTCTTCAGGATTTTTTGTCTTTCGCCAAAAATATAATCCAATACCTATCATTACCACAGCATATAAGCCAAAAGTAGCAAAAATAGGGAAGCCTAGACTTTGCACTTCAAGTGTATTCATAATATCTCCTATTTAAAGTTAATTTTCATGGCATTAAGACTTCATAATAGTATAAGTTGTTAAATCGGTTTCTATTTGTCTTCGAAAAAAATGGATTAAATACAATAAGTAACATGTATACAGAATCTAAAGTGAAAGACAAACACAATTTTTCTTGTGAAACCCTTGAGTGATTTGCAAAATCTACATAATCAAATAAAATTATATACAATACATTATTTTTGCGTTCTACCGCATATCCTATATACAAAATGCACGATAGGCGTTAAGAT
This sequence comes from Helicobacter bilis, assembly GCF_900198365.1. Lineage (GTDB taxonomy): Bacteria > Campylobacterota > Campylobacteria > Campylobacterales > Helicobacteraceae > Helicobacter_A > Helicobacter_A bilis_B. The sequence continues at coordinate 60,195 of NZ_FZMS01000042.1, forward strand.
TCCATACTGATGAGTGCGTAAAATGCGTGAGAGATAATCGCCTATGCTTTGCACACATTGCACTAAAATAATAAGCACAATCACGCAGGAATACAACACATCAAGTCTAGAATCATAAAAGCCATACTTAATAGCCAAGTCGCCCAAACCACCACCGCCAACACTACCAGCCATAGCAGAAAAGCCGATAATAGCAATAATTGCGATTGTAGCGGCATTAATGAGTGAAGGAAGAGATTCTGCTATCATCATAAAGATTACTTCTAGCTTACTTGCTCCCATGCTTAAAGTCGCCTCTATTATGCCATGATTGACTTTCTCTAATGCCCCCTCAAAAAGTCTTGCTACAAATGGTATAGCAGCAATAGATAAAGCAAAAGAAGCCGCATCAGGTCCTATACTAGTCCCAATTAGCATTTTTGAGATAGGCAGCAGGGCAACGATTAGCACAATAAAAGGAAATGATCGTATAGTATTTACTATCATGCCTAGAATCTTATTAAAAGTTGGCGCACTTAAAAGAGAGTTTTTTTTGGTAATAGTAAGAATCACACCCAAAGGAAGCCCAAACGAGATTGTAAAAAAGCTTGATAAAAACACCATATATAATGTCTCAAATGTGCCTTCCATAAGTAAATCTATCACATCAAATACTCTTGCTGCTGTATCTTCATCACTAAAAAGCAGATAGCAAAGCACCTGCAGTGATGAGCTGACCTCATCATCACTTAAGGCTTGTGGTAGTTGAAAAAAGTTTAGAATCCATGGTTGTGCTTCTTGCATAGTAATCCCTTATATATTTAGTCCTCTATTACAGAATCTTGTGAGATAGAATCTTGTGTTTGTGTAGTTTTATTTGCCACTAAATCTTGCAAAGATTCTATAATTAAGCCCTTACTTCTTAGATACCCAATCGCTCTCTCTCTTGCTTGTGCGTCATCACCAAAATCAACGATCAAATGTCCCACTTCAGCCGTTGCAAGCGCTTCAATATTACCCGCTAAAATATTTACATTTACATTAAATTCTCTAATAATTTCAGCGATTAAAGGCTCATGAATATATTCGCCAACAAATGAGATTTTATACGCATTCTTATGTGATTTTTGCAAGATCTCTTCTTGTGATAATGCAGGGAGAAAAGAGATTAATTCTTTTGTTACTTCATGCTTTGGATTTGCAAAGATTTGTTCGACCTGTCCTTCTTCTACAATCACGCCATTACTCATCACACACATGCTATTACAAATTGATCGCACCACTTCTATTTGGTGCGTAATCATAACAATGGTTAATCCAAGCTTCCTTTGTATATCCTGTAAAAGTTGCAGAATGGATTGTGTAGTTTTAGTATCGAGTGCGCTTGTAGCCTCATCACATAATAGAATCTTTGGGTGATTTGCTAATGCCCTTGCTATCGCTATCCTTTGCTTCTGTCCTCCACTTAGCTGATTTGGATAAAAGTCTGCTTTATCTTGCAATCCTACAAGCTCTAAAAGCTCACTCACACGCGATCTAATATCACTCTTTTTCCATTTAGCTATCTCTAAGGCAAAGGCTACATTGCCAAATACATTTCTAGAATCTAAAAGATTAAAATGCTGAAAAATCATGCCTATTTTTTGCCTTGCTTTTTGCAGACTAGATTCCTTTAGTGTTAAGATATTTGTTCCATCGATTATTACTTCACCTGTTGTTGGTGTCTCTAGCTTATTTATAAGCCGCACAAGTGTGGATTTCCCTGCACCAGAATAGCCGATAATCCCCATAATATCCCCCTTTTTTACTTGAAGATTTAAGGGCTTAATCGCTTGGAATCCATTCGCATAAGTCTTTGTAATATTTTTTAGTATAATCACTTTGTGCCTTAATCGCTCTAATTCTGTTTTTATAGGGTCTTAAATACAAATAAAAGCTGGAATAATAGCATATTTTTATAAATACGATATGTAATTATTATTTTTATCTCATTTTAGCTAAAACTCATTTTATTAAAAATGATAATGAGTAGAATTTGTAGAAATTTGGAATCTTTACTACAATATGTTGTGTAATAAAACTACATAAAAATTGTCATTAATATGTTATTTATTATGATATGGCAGAATCACCGCCGTATTTTCATTAACATTTTTAACATTTGGGAGAGTGATATGAAGGTTTGTGATACAAAACCACACATTATAAGTGTGAATACCCTAAAAAAGCTTGTTGCTTCATTGAGTATATGTGCGTGTTTATCAATGCTAACCTATGCAGATGAAAGCAATGATTCTACTGATACTAACGGAGAAAATCAAAATAAGTTTGTGCTAGGGATCTTTGGTGGTGGTAGTCTTATGCAAATGTCATCAAATATTACAGCACAACTCGCCCCTATGATGATTTACCCGGCGATTACGATAAAAGCTTGTTTGGGGCAAGCTATGGAGCAAAGTTGGCTATGATATGTATTTTCTCACTCGTCATGGTGTAAGAATCTATGTTGATTATATGAACTCATACTTTAATAGTAATGAAAGGACACTTGGTTCATATAATATGCACACAATTGGACTTAATGCGGATTATCGCTTTGTTATCACAGGGGGGGGGGGGGACTAAGTGCATTTGC